>CAJXXD010000044.1 GCA_913062835.1 uncultured Gammaproteobacteria bacterium | reverse complement strand
CCACTTGGCGGCGACAGAATGATGCGCGTAGCCTGGTGTTGCTCAACCCACCGCATTGGCCCTCAGCCGAGGGATTGTGGCAACAAGGCATCCAGCCCGCTCGAGTGGACGTCATTCAGGCAAAATCCGCAGACGTCGGCTGGTGCCTCGAGCAACTGGCCAAAGCCGATTCAGTGGCCAGTATTTTGGCCTGGGATACCGCGCATTTTGAGAGTACCGCCTTGCGGCGCTTGCAATTGGCTTGCCAACACGGAAGCACTCAATTGTTTTTAGTGCGATCTCCCGAAGTGCGATCTCGGCCCTCTCCAGCGCCTGTCCGCGCCTACTTAAGCGCACACATAAAAGGCGTGTCATTAGAACTTTTCAAACAACCCGGAGCGCCCGCTCGGGCTGCCGTTTCTATTGAGCACGCCAGCCATCCGCTCTCCAAAACATCGCCTGCGGCACGCCAAGTTTCAGCCCATACATTCGATGCGGTCTCTTTTCACTAAACACCATGCTGTACGCTCAACTGCAATTTCCAGCCCTATCGCTTGAAGCGCTCGGCACAGACTATGTAGACACCTGCGTGGCTGTGCATGACGGTCATGTTATACGCCAAGCCTCACCCCGTGCCCTCTCAGCGGGCGTTTTACCCGGTATGACAATTGGCATGGCACTCACTCTATGCGACACACTCACTGCCCACCCTCGCGCGCCCAAAAAAGAACAGAGACTCCTGCATCAACTGGCACACTGGGCCTATCACTTTTCCAATCAAGTGGCGATTCGAGAGAGCGGCCTATGTTTAGAAATTGGAAAAAGTGAACGCTTGTTCGGCGCTCCTGCCGAACTGGTCAGCCAACTCAAGCAGTCGGCAAACCGCGCCGGACGACCCATGCGGATTGCGCTCGGTGACACTCCTGAAATGGCGGATGTTTTTTTAAAACAGCAGCATTGCCCCATGCCCGATGCATTTCAAGACGCCCTAAAAAAAACACCGCTGTCGCTCACTGGGTTGCCGGACAAGGCCTTGCGGCGTTTGTCACTGATGGGGTTTCGGACTCTAGGTGACTACGTTCAAGTCCCCACCCGGGCTAAGCAAAAGCGTCTCTCGACCACAGATTTCGCTCACTTAGAGGCTATATTAGGTCGACGCACAACGCCTCTTACGTGGTTCACACCACCCCCGGTCTTTTTGCAAAGCCAGAGTTTTTTAAGAGGCTTGGAAAGTCATGACATGCTGCGATTCCCGATGCATCGCTTAAGCCAAGAAGCCTCCCGCTGGCTCTGCCATCAACACCGTGCCAGCGATTGTTTGAACTGGACTTTGACTTTAGAGAACCGCCAAAAATTACTGTTTTCTGTGCGCCTTAATCGACCTGAATGGCAAGCTGATATTCTGTTTGAACCCAGTTGGCTCACACTGCAGACGCACACATTGGCAGCACCGGTGGTTGAGGTCAGCTTACGGATTCAAAACACACACGCCCAACATTCCGAAACACATGACTTTTTTCAAAAGACCGAATCAAATGATCGAGGGCATTTATTGGATCGTTTAAAGGCTCGACTCGGCGACTCGGCCATTTACTCTATTTGCCGCTTACCGGATCCGCGACCTGAAAAAGCCAACCAGTGGCACACCAAATCTGACTTCACTGAACCACCCCCTTTACCGCCTCGGCCCGTATGGTGGGTCACGCCTCCCGAGCCCTTGGGCTTACAGCCAGAGCTCAAGGGGCACGAGCTTGTGCAAGGTCCTGAACGCTTGGAGAGCGGATGGTGGGATTTCGATACCGTGTGTCGCCAGTACTGGATCAGCCGTCACGCCCATCGATTGGCATGGATCTATCAGGATCAGCACACCAAACAGTGGTGGCTTTCTGGCTGGTTTGCCTGAATCGAAAAACAACCTGCTACACTTTAGCCACACTTTAAGGACGTGATCTTGGACCTCAATCGCTTCAATCCTCGCCAACGCGAAGCCATTACTCATGTGGGTTCACCCTTGCTGGTATTAGCCGGCGCAGGTAGCGGGAAGACCAGCGTGATCACCCAAAAAATCGCTTGGTTGATCCAAGAAGGTGGCATTCCTGCGCGTCATATCACGGCCGTCACCTTTACCAATAAAGCCGCACGAGAAATGCGTGAACGGATCGGGCTGGTTGCGCCCAAAGACCAAATTCGTGGCTTAAAAGTCTCCACATTCCATACCTTTGGCCTAAATCTCATGCGCACAGAAGCCAAAGCACTGGGCCTCAAACCTGGGTTTTCGATTCTCGACTCTGAAGACGCCAAAAGCATCTTGGGTGATCTTCTCAAACGCGCATCTGTGGAAGATAAAGAACTGATTGGCCAAGTACAGTCAGCTATTTCGAACTGGAAAAACGAGGGCATTACACCCGATCAAGCCGAACAGCTTGGCTCAGAGCCGCAGCATGTATTGCAGGCGTCCGCCTATCGCGAATACGACCGATACCTAAAAGCCTGCAATGCAGTGGACTTTGATGACTTGATTTTGCGGCCCGTGGAGTTATTCCAAAACCACCCAGATCTGTTGGCAAAGTGGCAGCGACATATTCGGTATTTGCTTGTTGATGAATACCAAGACACCAATGGCATTCAGTACACATTGGTCAAACAGCTGACCCAGATATCGGGTGCTTTGACGATTGTAGGTGATGATGACCAGTCGATTTATGCCTGGCGGGGTGCTCGTCCTGAGAACTTAAACGCGCTGAATCTGGACTACCCCACACTGAAAGTCGTCAAACTCGAGCAAAACTACCGGTCGACGCGATTGATCCTAGAGACTGCCAACCATCTTATTTCACACAATCCACATATTTTTGAAAAAAGCCTTTGGAGTGACAAAGGCTACGGCGATGCCATCGAGATTTTTCCAGCGCGTCATGATGAGGATGAAGCAGAACGCATTGCCTCGATGATTCTCGAGCGAAAACTCAGTCAAAAACGGAAATTTTCAGACTTTGCTGTGCTCTACAGAAGCAATCATCAAGCGCGAATTTTGGAGTTTAAACTTCAACACTTCAAAATCCCTTACAAGTTAAGCGGGGGCACTAGCTTTTTTGCACGCTCCGAAATCCGAGATTTGATGGCTTATCTCCGATTGCTAATCAACCCAGATGACGACAATGCATTGCTTCGAATCATCAATGTACCCAGACGCCGCATTGGGCCGACGACCCTCGAGGCGTTGGGTAGCTACGCCCATGAACGCCACCGGCCTTTATTCGCCTGTATCGATGAAGTCGGATTAAGCACACGCATGGACCCCGAGGCCATGCGTCGCCTTGAGCAGTTCCACGGACTGATCACCACCTGCCGAGACGCCTTATTGCAAGGCGACGGTCTGAAAGCCATCGACCGCTTATTGGACACCATTAATTACCGCGGATGGCTTTCCGAGCAAAGCTCATCAGAGGCCATGGCCGAACGCCGTTGGGGCAATGTAATGCAGTTGATTGAGGCTCTCCGCAAAGATTTGAAACGAGAGCCTGAAGACGAAGAAATGCTCGATTTTAGCGATGAATCCCCAGATAACACCTCAATCAATGCGGATGAGTCTCAGGTAGAGGCGGCGATTCGAAAGCTGGTACTTCGCGATTTATTAGAGCGTGAGGAAGAGGAAGATCAAAGCGACAGGGTCCAGTTGGCCACCTTACATGCTGCCAAAGGACTGGAGTTTCCCGAGGTATTCTTGATGGGTATTGAGGAAGACCTTCTGCCCCACCGCAATGCCATTGAAACCGATACAATCGAAGAAGAGCGTCGACTGATGTATGTCGGAATCACGCGCGCACAGCAAAAGCTTACCCTCACCTATGCCAAAAAAAGAAAACAATTTGGAGAGCTGTTTGAGACCACGCCCAGCCGATTTTTAGATGAACTGCCCAAAGAGCATGTGATTTGGCACGGCAAACAGGCCGTAGACCCAGAACTTCAAAAACAAAAAGGCCAAGACACGCTTGGGGCGTTGCGCGCACTGCTGGATGGAGCCCAAGTATGAGTTTAGTCCGACCCATCATTGTGGGCTTAGACGGTCCAACCTTGAGTCAGGCCGAGCAAACCTGGTTGTCAGACTTACGCCCTTATGGCGTCATTTTATTTAGCCGAAACATTGAAAACCCCGGTCAACTTAGGACTCTGACTGCCAGTATCCGAAACCACCTGGGTGACGACGTCGCTATTTTGATTGACCAAGAAGGCGGCCGAGTGCAACGGATGAAAGCCCCGCATTGGCCCAACTTACCCTCGGCCTTAGCCATTGGAAAACTGTGGCGTCGTCATCAATTTGAGGGCCTCAGTGCCGCCAATGCATTAGGCCAGTTGATCGGAAGCACACTGGCAGACGCCGGCATTACACATACCTGCGCACCTGTCCTAGACCTCTGGCACGAAAGAGCTGACCCAGTAATTGGTGACCGTTCCTTTGGCAGCTCACCAGCCGAGGTGATTCCATTGGCTACTGCATTTATAGATGGCCTCTCCCGTACCGGGGTGCAGGGCATTATCAAACACTTACCGGGTATGGGGCGTGCTATGACCGACAGCCATCATGCACTTCCGACATTGAGCGCATCTCTTGATGAGTTGGCCACAACCGATTGGCTTCCGTTTCAGCGAGTCAGCGGGGTTCGCTGGGGTATGACCGCGCATGTGCATGTGCCCGAATGGGGACCTGGCCCGGTTACCACCTCACCTGAGGCCATTTCTCAATTACGCAAACACTTCGGAGACATCCAACTGATTTCTGATTGTCTAACCATGGGCGCGATCAGTGGCTCTATTGAAGAGCGCATTGAGGCCGCGTTGGACGCAGGGGTTGATTTAGCCTTGTATTCCAATGGGACCGATGAGGAACGTGAGCGGTCGGTGATTGCATCTGGGCCACCCCGCTTGGTCCGAGAACAAGCTTTGAGCCTTAAATCACTGTCCGCGGCTCAACAGCAACTCCAAGAAGAAAAGTTGTCACGCGTTCAAACCCTACAAACAAAAACGGCCGATCCCACATGGAACCGGCCGTCAGCGTAACGCTCAATAATTAAGGGCTTAGAGCGCGTCTAGCATGTATGAGACAGCAGCTGCCAATTCCTCATCCGAGCAGTCGCCGCAGAGTCCTCGGGCAGGCATTGCGTTATAACCATTTACCACGTGGCTAACCAATGTCTCCATTCCTTTATCAACTCGACCGGCCCAATTACCTGCATCGCCGAGTTTAGGTGCGCCTGCAGCGCCGGAGTTATGGCACGCAGCGCATGCGCCGTTATAGACCTGATCCCCAGTACGCGCCGATGCGACTACAGGCGCTGCCCCCAGGTTCTCAGCACATGCATCGCCCATGACGCAAATAGTCGCCGGCGATTTTAGACGCTCCATCACCGCGTCACTGCCTGCTGTTACTGCCCAAACCGAAGTGGTTGCACACACTGCCAAGGCTGCAATCAGTCGTTTCATCAGTTGCCTCGTTGAATTCTTCCAATTTACTAGTGGCCAAAGTATACGCCTGTCTCAGATGGCTCGCCACTAACCTGTCTGAGACCGATCAAATAGAGCGCTAGCAATTCCGCCACCAATCGCCCCCAAAATGCCCCCCAGAACAAACACGGGACCCGACATAAATTCACCACCTAAAAATGTGGCTACCACGCCCGTCAGCACCCACACCCCAATGCCCACTGCAAACCCCATAGACTTCCTCCTCAGTTGAGTCAGAGATAGGGCATGATGGGTCGAAATCAAAGGCCCTCGATCTGTTCTCCACTCCACTGACTCTCCATGAGTTGTCCATTTCATGGCGACAGAGTGTCTCTAAACTTCACATCTTCAAGACATGAGGAAAACACGATGGATGAGTTAAGCATTGGGTTCGCAGGCACTCTGATCGTATTTGGCGTTCTGTTACTGGTGTGATGGATTTGACACACCGGCATCAGATTCTATCCATGAGATCAGTGCTTCAAGGAGCACAAAATACCCATCGGGCAGTGGCTGGTCTCGCCCACCCAATTTTCGCAATATGAATAAGCGGTCCGCGTCCAACTGGCTGAGCATACCGTCTCCAGCCACTCGAGAACGGTCTTCGTGCTCAGTCTGGTGATCCAAAGCCGCATGCGTTTTCGATGCGGCAAGCTCTACACTCAGATAGCCTTCCAAACCGCCCACCAAGGCGTTGAAAACCGACTCGATGCGAGATGGATCGATACCGCTTTCAGCAATGGCCTCCACTAAGGGGGCCACCCAGGTGACGTTGGGTTTTCCGTTTCCGCGGAGACTAAGAATCAGGTGTCGATGCAGGTTAGGATGATTGAGCACTTCTTCACGACGCGCAGAAAAAATTGCACGAATTTTGTCTTGCCATGACATCTCAGGCGTCAAAACCGCCAACCGCTTGGTCAACAAATATTCAGACACCCAGGCCTCAAGTATCGAGGCACCCTCAGCACCAAAGTGCCAATACAAGGTATTTGGATAGACACCAAGCTCTCTGGCAAGACGCCGGACGGTCACCGACTCCCAACCTTCAGATTCAATCAGCTCAATCGCTTTTTGAACAATCGCAGGTTGCGTAAGAGAAAACTGTTCCCTTCGGGCCATATAGTGTCTCGATTTTCCTGTTTAGCATCCGCACCGGTTGTTTCAGCGCTTAAACCCCATTATTGTACACCGGACAATAAATTCGCAAAGTCACCGTAACTCCGTAATTGGTTACGGGGTCACTTTGCTCTCTAACTCAACCCTGCCTGAGTTACTAGCGCCTCAGGCAGGGTTGTAATTTTTACTTAAGCTTCCGAATCAAACCCACTCCGCACAAAAATCCGCAGCCTGAAGTTCATCCGTAATTGCTGATAGAATAGGTTTCGCGACGTAAAGAAGCGTGTACAATCGCGCCTCTTCTTGAAGCGCCCGTAGCTCAGCTGGATAGAGCGTTGCCC
>CAJXXD010000043.1 GCA_913062835.1 uncultured Gammaproteobacteria bacterium | reverse complement strand
TTTTGCATCGCATCGAGAAAGAATGGACACCTTTGATTCGCACCATCGACACGGCGAAGCGGAACAATAAGCGCTCGCCATCGGCGGTGAAAGAGCTACGTGAGCAACTGGTCGCGGTCTCTCCGATCTTTGATGAAATGCCGTATTTCATGAGTGAAGAGTTCTCATTGGTCGACTGCACGGTGGCACCGATTCTCTGGCGGCTGCCTTACTTAGGGGTGGATTTACCGGCAAAGCAGACGCGAGGGCTGCAGGATTACCAATACCGGATGTTCAATCGGGACGCGTTCCAAGCGAGCTTGTCTGAAGCTGAGCGCGAAATGCCCCGCAGCTAATGGCATTGGGCTCATCACGTCCGTATTTGGTCCGGGCACTATTCGACTGGATTGTCGATGGGGGTGAGGCACCGTACCTAGTGGTCGATGCCACCTACCCCTATGTGGAAGTCCCTGAAGGTTACGTTGAGGACGGGCAAATCGTCTTGAATGCGTCCCCAGATGCGGTGGTGGCCCTGTCTATGGATGAGCATGCGTTGAGCTTTCAAGCGCGTTTTGGGGGGCAGCCACAAAGGGTCTACTTACCCTATGGTGCGATTAACGCAATCTACGGGAGAGATTCGGGTCTGGGCATGGGATTTGGTCAGGAACCAGGTGGTGCGCCCGAATTGCCCGGAGAAGCGCCTCAGATTGTGTCCATCGAACCCGAGGCATCGGATGAAGACGAAGCGCCGACACCTCCCAAAAAAGGTAAGCCAGCGCTTCGCATCGTAAAATCCGACGATTAGTCGATAAATTCAAAGGCGCGTACGATCCGTTTCACGCCACGTACGGTGCTGATGACGTTTTCGAGTGCCTCGGCTTCGGTTTTGGTGACGAAGCCCATGACATACACCACGCTGTTTTCTGTGGTGATCAAGGTTCGACCGTACACATCCCGACCCAACTGTCTGAGCACCATGGCTTTAATCTGAGTCGAGATTGTCAAATCATTGATTTCCGAAATGATGGTGGCTTTGCCGGCGATTTCTAATTGATTGATCACCCGCTTCACGCCACGGTGCTGGCTGGCTACTTGCTCCGCAGTTTTTCGCGCCTCTTCAGAGGGTACCTGTCCTGCAATCAAGACGACTCCGTTGTATACCTTTACGTTGAGGTTGCTGACTTTGAGCTCAGGTGAGGCCTTTTTCAGATTGACGGCAATCGTAACTTCCGCCGTCTCGTCATCGATGAATTGGCCGGCGGTCCGATCACCTCGATTGTCTGCAATCGGCTCGGAAGTGGTGGAGTCAATCACCGTGGCGCAGCCACTAAGCCATAGAGTGCCAAGTAATGCCAAAATTGCTGGGGTACGCATGGGTTGATCCTCTTTAATTATCCAAATATTTGATGGTCAATGAGTTCGCTCAAACAATGCACGATCATAAGGTGTTGTTCCCGGACCGTGGTGGGGTGGTTTGAGCGAACACGAATCTCTGAGTCTCCAAAGTTTAGTAGAGGAGCTATCTCTCCGCCATCACCTCCGGTCAATGCGATCACCGGGAGATTGGCTTCATGTGCCGCAACGACTGACTGAATCACGTTAGCGCGCGTGCCGGTTGCTGAGATAACTAAGACACAATCGCCTGCTTTCCCTAACGCCTTGATTTGCCGCGCATATTGGTCGGTATTTGGCTGATCGGCTAACGAGCTGATGGTCACTACGTCTGAAGACAGCGCGATAGCCGGCAATGCAGGCCGATCCCGTTCAAATTGATGCATCATATTGGCGACGAATATTTGCGCCAATGCAGCGGAGGATCCGGTACCTAACACCAATATCTTGCCGTCGTTTAAGAGGGTATTGGCCAAAGTATGGGACGCCTCGACCAGCGGTCCTGCCAGCTCAAAACTTTGTTGAAGTGCTTCAGTGGCCTTGGCAATCCGCATCGCGATTCGTTCTTCCAAGGCGCTTTTATCGAGCATTTGATGTGTCCTTATAGCGTAAAGGTTGCCGGGTCGGTTGCCACGGTACTTCAGTGATGCGCTCTCGCCCATCAATTGCCATCACGCTGAGTCGGCGTTCGATCACTCCTGACTCACCTAGCGAAAGATGTCCGGTCTGCCCGGTGAAATCAATCGGTTCTCCAAACCCAAGCCGTACTGCCAATTCCATAGCATCCACGCCAACCCCTGTCAGGGTACCAAACGGGCTTTGCACCCATGGCCGTGAATTCAGAGCCATCCGTGCGGACGAGCCGAGCTCCCAGGGAGTCACCAGTAGATAGGAGCGCTTAAAGTCTTCGGTCATCTCGCTTAAATCCGCTCGGTATGCCCCAATCAACAGCACCGGCGTATCCTCGAGGTAGTAAAAATCAAGTAAGGGGCGAATCTGGCGCGCCCGGTTGGTATCGGTTTGTAAGACCACCGCGGTGAGATCTGTCCGAATGCGGGGTGTGTATTCCAAGGGTAAATTGATCGCACGACTGATCTCGCGGCGACGCGCTTCGCTGTCAGTGACTCCAAATGCTTGAGCAATAGTGATTTCAGGCTTTTCAGCATCCAGTGGGAAATTGCCCGCTAAGGTGCCGCCAATTCGAGTGAGCTGCAGTCGAGTGGCTTCTGCAGTCCGTCGTCCTAAGTCGGATTCTGTGTAAAAGGTGAGGAGTCGCGGCGCGTTCGTGGCCATGCCGGCATAGTCAACAGCAGATTGTGCATCGTCCTCGATGGCGAGGCTGAATGAATAGACCGGCCCGGTAACATCAAGTGTGTTTGAGTCGAGTCGATTAAGTGTCAGGACCGGTGCCTTAGGTGCGGCAGCGAGTAGAGTCGCGATTTGTGCTCTGGGCAACGGCCCAATGATGAGGTCGATGTCGGTGTTTGCAGCCAATTCAGCCCAGTCTGCTTCGGTCATGGAGGCACTGTCACGAATGTCTAAGCGAATCGGTATCGACGTCGAGCGCTTTGCATGCTGATACAGCATGCCGTCACGAATCGCTTTTCCAGCATTGGCCAGATCACCCGTGAGGGGGAGTAGAGCGACTGCATGGAATGTCTCGGGTGCGACGATGTTTTGCAGAAATTGAAAGCGACTGAGGCGCGACTGTAACACTGGGTGTTCCGAAAACCGGCGGAGCCATCGTTGTGCCTCGGTGGACTGGCTGTCCCCTCGCAACCGTATTGCTTGAGCCAATCCGGCCAGAAGATCTGTGCCAAGCGCCAGTTCAGTCTGGGTTGTTGGCGATAACCGAGTGACGGCCTCTGTCAGCTCTCGCAATTCGCGATCGAGCACGGGCTGATCTATATATTGAAGGCGCTCAGCACGCACTCTAAGGGCGGCTAAGGTGAGGTTAAGCTGTTGGAGTGATTCCGATTTGAGCCGCAACACCTCAGCTCGCTCATTGGCCTCTAGCCCTTCAAGCTGAATGCCTTGCAGCGCATTAATGGTCACCTGGGGTTGGTTGGCTGCTAATGCGGTTTCGGCCTCTTTCACTCGATCCGCTGCGGCTGCGTCGGGTTCCGCAGACTGGATCGATGAGATAAATCGATCAGAGCCGTTGAGATCTGTGCGCGACAGCTCGCGGGTATTGAAACGTGCACCCGCAGTTTCGGGCGCCCTTTCGGGAGTCGTTGTCGACTCTGTGGATACATCACTGACAGGCGGGGCCATGGTATTTTGTTGACAGCCTACTAGCCAAGCCGTCGCAAGCAGGCTTGTCCATAGACCCGGTTTTCGGGCAGGCTTAAAGCGTATCAACAAGGCTGATAAACCCCTGTGTCTGACATTCGAAAGAACCCCACTCTACCATCTGCGCTTTATGTTGTGGCAACGCCCATCGGTAATCGAGAGGATTTAACGTACCGAGCGAAAGCTGTTTTGGCTTCGGTTGATTGTATCTTGGCCGAGGACACACGAGTCACGGGTCACCTGCTGAGTGAGATGGGTATTAAAACGCGTTTAATTTCATTTAATGCGCACTCTGAAGAAGGGAAATCGCATCGCGTGATCGAAGCGCTCGAGTCGGGGCAGGCGATTGCGTTGGTCTCTGACGCAGGAACCCCCGGTATTAGCGACCCTGGTCGATTGGTGGTCGCTGCCTGCCTGCAACAGGGATTGTCTGTTGTCCCGGTGCCTGGCGTGTCGGCTTTGGCGACCGCGATTTCAGTGAGTGGTTTGCCCGCTGCGCCGTCTCATTTTTTTGGATTTCTGCCCGCGAAGGGCGGGGCGAGAGAGCAATCCTTGACCGATTCCCTAGCCATGCCGGGTACTGTGATTTTTTACGAGGCGCCGCATCGAATCGTCGATCTGGCCAAACGATTGGATGAGCGCGCTCTAGGTCGAGTGGTGGTGTTTGCCCGAGAACTCACCAAGACCTTTGAGCAGATTGTGTGTGTAGATGCGGGGCAGTGTGAGCGCTGGTGTGTGGAAAATCCTGATCGAATTCGTGGCGAATTTGTGGTGCTTGTGGGGCCTAACTCAGAGCCGGGTGGGAAATTAGACCTCGATAGCGACCGATTGCTTCGTGTGTTGGCTCGCGAATTGCCGCCCTCTAGGGCGGCTGCTGTGGCGGCAGAGCTCACCGGTCAATCCAAGCGCGCGCTGTATCGTCGATTGACGGACGTCCCTCCAGAGTAGACACTCTCGCCCGGAGTTGGCTAGACAATCGCTGCCGTGTAAGCGGGAGAGGAAAGTCCGGGCTCCTCGAGGCAGGGTGCCAGGTAATTCCTGGGAGGCGTGAGCCTACGGAAAGTGCAGCAGAGAGTAGACCGCCGGCTTCGGTCGGTAAGGGTGAAAGGGTGCGGTAAGAGCGCCCCGCGTCGGTGGTAACACGCGACGGCTTGGTAAACCCCACCTGGAGCAAGACCAAATAGGAATCCATGAAGCGTGCCTCGCGCTGGATTCGGGTAGGTCGCTTGAGGGCTTTGGTGACGGAGCCCCTAGATGAATGATTGTCCACGACAGAACCCGGCTTATCGGCCGACTCCCCCTAATTTGATGGTTTTTACACCACTTCATCCCACCGAATAAAAAGCGCCCTTTTTTGGGCGTTTTTTGTGTCCGCCTAAAAATTAATTTTATTCTGTAAATCAGTAATTTAAGGCTCTGTTTGAATGGTCGAATTGCGACTGGCAGGCGTTTGCTTGTTGTCGGATTTGACTGGCAAAACGTGGGTAAATAGAGTTCACATGTGGGAAAAAGTGGAGAGATGTGGGTGATCTTGGAAAAAGGGGCCTGTATCGACCAAGGAGAAGGCGGTGTTTCGCGGGATTAACCCGATCACATTGGATGCAAAAGGGCGACTAGCGCTTCCCTCGAAGTATCGAGAGCGCGTTGCCGAGCGTTGTGACGGCCAAATGGTCCTCACCGTGCATCCGTTTGACCGCTGTTTATTGCTCTATCCGCTGGCGGACTGGGAAGTGATCGAAGCTCAAGTCAATGCCTTGCCAAATTCCACCAGTCGGCAAGCTCGCCGCCTGCAGCATTTGATGGTGGGTTATGCCACCGAGTTGGATTTAGACGCTGCGAACCGTCTGTTGCTGCCTGCGATGCATCGAGATCATGCTGAGCTAGATAAGCGTTTGATTTTAGTGGGCCAAGGCCAGAAGTTTGAGCTCTGGAGTGAGGCGCGCTGGACGACGATGACAGAGACCTACCTCGACGAGCCGATCGGCGAGGATGCTTCTGCTGAACTGATCAACTTGTCGTTGTAAGGGGAGGGACGGTGGCTCATATTCCAGTGCTCCTAAACGAAGCGCTTGAGGCCCTCTCTATTCAGCCGTCGGGGCGGTATGTCGACTGCACCTTCGGCCGAGGTGGGCACACTGCCGCCCTTTTGGATCGCCTCGGTGACTCGGGTCAGGTGATTGGTTTTGATCGCGACCCGGAGGCCGTCTCCGTTGGGCAGTCACTGCAAGCGAGCGATGGCCGGTTTGAGATGGTCCATGCCCCTTTTTCTACCTTGTCAGACTCCTTGAAGGCTCGAGCTATTGAGCGGGTCGATGGGATTTTGATGGATCTGGGGGTGTCTTCACCTCAATTGGATCAGGCTGAGCGTGGATTTAGCTTTCAGGCAGACGGTCCGTTGGATATGCGGATGGATCCAACCAGCGGCCTCTCCGCTGCGCAATGGCTGGCCCAAGCCGAGGAAAAAGAAATCGCTGATGTGCTTTGGGTGTTTGGCGAGGAGCGTTTTTCTCGCCGGATCGCACGCGCAATTATTGAAGCCCGTGTGGAAGCACCGATTGAGACGACAGCTCAACTGGCACGGATCGTTGCGGCGGCTCAACCTAAAAAGGATGCAAACAAACATCCGGCAACCCGCTCTTTTCAGGGAATTCGGTTGTTCATCAATGCTGAATTGGCCGAGGTTGAGCAGGGCATTGCGGCAGCCATTGATCTGTTGGTCGCAGGCGGTCGATTGGCTGTTATTTCGTTTCATTCGTTGGAGGATCGTTTGGTAAAGCGCGCGTTCCGTGACGCAGCCAGACCGCCTGCCGGTGATCCACGGATGCCTTTGCCCTCGGATGTGAGTCAGCCTCGGCTGAAGCTGGTCGGAAAAGCGATTAAGCCGAGTCCGGCTGAGATAGCGGCGAACCCGCGTTCTCGCAGTGCCGTCCTTCGCGTCGCTGAGCGAACGGAGGCAGCGTAATGGTGTGGCTCACGCGACCTTCATTCTGGATTGGGGTGATCTTAAGTGTCGCAAGTCTTGTTTCTGCTTTATTCGTGGTGAAGACGGCCTATCAAACACGGCAACTCTACTCAGCGCTGCAAGAAACCCGCGCTGAGCGGGATCGGTTGAGCATTGAATGGGGCCGGCTACTGCTAGAGCGAGGCGCGTTAGCAGCCGATCTTCGAATCGATGCAATGGCACGTACCAACCTTGAGATGACGCCGCCGAGTCCTGAGCAAACGCGTCTGATGGAGCGTCCAGAATGAGTCAGATGACGCGACAAGCCGCAAGTTCATGGCGCCTCTGGATTGTTGGTTCTGCGTTGAGTCTGGTATTACTAGCG
>CAJXXD010000042.1 GCA_913062835.1 uncultured Gammaproteobacteria bacterium | reverse complement strand
ACCCTGGCACCATGAGCCCGTTTCAGCACGGTGAAGTGTTCGTCACCGAGGACGGTGCAGAGACCGATTTGGATCTCGGTCACTATGAGCGCTTCATTCGGACGCGGATGTCTAAGCGGAACAACTTCACCGCCGGCCGGGTGTATGAGGATGTGTTGAAAAAAGAACGGCGGGGCGATTATTTAGGCGGAACCGTTCAGGTCATTCCGCACATCACCGATGAAATCAAATCCAAGATCATAGCCGGGGCAGAAGGCGCCGATGTAGCCATTGTTGAAATTGGCGGCACCGTGGGCGATATCGAGTCCTTGCCCTTCTTAGAGGCGGTGCGTCAGCTTCGCCAAGAGCTCGGTTCCTCGCGGGCATTGTTGATGCATTTGACCTTGGTCCCTTATATCGCAACGGCCGGCGAGACAAAGACCAAGCCAACGCAACATTCGGTGAAAGAGCTTCGCTCCATTGGTTTGCAGCCCGATATGCTGATTTGCCGTTCCGATCATGAAATCGATTTGGCCAGTCGTCGGAAAATCGCACTCTTCACCAACGTGGAAGAGCGAGCCGTGATTCCGTTGAAAGATGCCGATACCATCTACCGCATTCCGATCATGCTGCATGAGCAAGGGTTGGATGACTTGGTGGTGGATAAGTTAGGCCTGGAATGTGCTCGGGCGGATTTGTCTGAGTGGGTGCGTGTAGTCGATGCACACCTTAACCCGCTGCGCTCGATTGAAGTGGCCATGGTCGGTAAGTACATGGATCTGCTCGACGCATATAAGTCACTGATTGAAGCCATGCTCCATGCTGGAATCCAAACGCGCACCCGCGTCAACTTCCGCTACATCGATTCAGAAGACATCGAAAAACGGGGCTTGGATCTGCTCGATGGCGTAGACGCTATTTTGGTCCCTGGTGGATTTGGGGAACGGGGCATTGAAGGCAAAATCGCAGCGGTTTGTCATGCCCGTGAAAATAAGATTCCGTATTTGGGTATCTGCCTAGGCATGCAGGCGGCAGTGATTGAGTTCTCTCGACACGTGGCAGGACTCGACGGTGCGACTTCGAGTGAATTTTTCCCAGACGCGGAACATCCGGTAATTGCCTTGATTACGGAATGGACGCGCGCCGACGGCACCCGAGAAATTCGGACCGAAGACAGTGATCTCGGCGGGACCATGCGCTTAGGCGCCGAAGAGTGTCGTTTGACCGAGGGTTCGCAGGTGGCTCGGGTGTACGGGTCGTCAGTGATCAGCGAGCGGCATCGTCACCGCTGGGAGTTCAATAACGACTATCTTGAGCGTTTGCAGTCAGCCGGTCTGGTTGTGGCCGGTCGTTCCATGGATGGCACGCTCGTGGAAGTGGTGGAAGTGGCTGATCACCCCTGGTTTGTCGGCTGCCAATTCCATCCTGAGTTCACCTCGACACCGCGCGATGGGCATCCGCTCTTCACTAGTTTTGTGGAAGCGGCGTTGGCCTACGCAAAAACCGGCGCGAAGGAGACCCTGTTCTCGTGAAGTCCGTGGTCGAGATTGGAGGGCAACCTTGCAGTAATCAGCATCCACTGATGTTGTTCGGGGGCATGAACGTGCTCGAGTCTCGGGATTTGGCGTTTGAGATTGCCAGTCACTACGTGGACGTGTGCCAAAAGCTCAACATGCCCTACGTGTTTAAGGCGAGTTTCGATAAAGCCAATCGTTCCAGCATGCATAGTTTCCGTGGCCCGGGGATGGCTCAAGGGCTTCAATGGATGGCGGATATCAAAGAGGCCTTTAACGTGCCCTTGATTACCGATGTGCACACGCCCGAGCAAGCCGGTCCGGCCGCTGAAGTGTGCGATGTGATTCAGTTGCCTGCGTTTCTTTCTCGCCAAACCGATTTAGTAGTCGCTATGGCCCAGACCGGTGCCATCATTAACGTAAAGAAGGCCCAATTTCTCGCCCCGCAGGAAATGGCGCATATCTTGGCTAAGTGTGCTGAGGCTGGAAACGACCGGGTGATTTTGTGTGAGCGCGGCTCAAGCTTTGGGTACAACAATTTGGTGGTGGATATGCTCGGCTTTGGCGTGATGAAAGCGCTGGATGTGCCTGTCATATTTGATGTGACGCATGCTCTTCAAAAGCCAGGTGGACGGAGTGATTCAGCAGACGGCCGTCGCGGTCAGGTCACGGATTTGGCTCGTGCCGGCGTAGCTGTAGGATTGGCCGGTTTGTTTTTAGAGGCGCACCCGAGGCCTGATGAAGCGAAATGCGATGGACCCTGTGCCTTGCCGCTGGATCGTTTAGAACCCTTTTTGATACAAATGCAGGCCATTGACGGCCTGGTGAAATCTTTTGACGTACTGGAGACAGACCGCTAATGACCGCTATCGTTCAAGTCATCGGCCGCGAAGTAATGGATTCTCGTGGCAACCCAACCGTAGAAGCCGATGTGGTGCTTGCTTCGGGCGCAATGGGTCGCGCCTGCGCCCCATCAGGCGCATCGACCGGCTCTCGTGAAGCGCTAGAGCTTCGCGATCAAGACCCAGCCCGGTACCTCGGCAAAGGCGTGCTCACGGCGGTGGCGCATATCAATGGCCCCATTGCGGAGCTTTGCAAAGGCCGTGACGCGGCCGATCAGCGCGGTTTGGATGCGGCCATGATGGAACTCGATGGTACGGAAAATAAATCGAAGCTGGGTGCCAATGCCATGTTGGCCGTCTCTTTGGCTACGGCGCGTGCTCACGCGGCCGATCAGGGCATGCCCTTGTATCGCCACATTGCGAACCTCCACGGCACGGAAGGCCCGCTGCACTTGCCAGTTCCGATGATGAATATCCTAAACGGGGGCGAGCACGCGGATAACAACGTGGATATCCAAGAATTCATGATTCAGCCGGTGTCTGCCTCGTCATTTAGCGAAGCGCTTCGGATGGGTGCGGAAGTCTTCCACCATTTGAAAAAAGTCCTGGTCTCTGAGGGCATGAGCACGGCTGTCGGTGACGAAGGCGGGTTTGCCCCGAATCTCCCAAGCAATGAAGCGGCACTTGCGGCGATTGCGACTGCCGTCGCCAATGCCGGTTACACCTTGGGTGAAGACATTACCTTGGCTTTGGATTGTGCGGCCTCTGAGTTCTTCAAAGGCGGGCAGTACGACCTGAAAGGCGAAGGGCGGGTGTTTAGTTCAGAGGGCTTTGCGGATTATCTAGCCGGTCTTTGCGATCGTTTCCCGATCGTGTCGATTGAAGATGGCTTGGATGAGAGCGACTGGGACGGTTGGAGTTATTTAACGAAGTGCCTCGGCGGTCGGTGCCAGCTCGTCGGCGACGATCTTTTTGTGACCAATACGGCGATCTTAAGTCGTGGGATTTCCGAAAAAGTTGGTAACTCTATTCTGATTAAATTCAATCAGATAGGAACTCTTTCTGAGACATTGGATGCGATTGGCATGGCGCAAGAAGCGGGCTACACAGCGGTGATTTCGCACCGCTCCGGTGAGACAGAAGATACGACCATTGCCGATTTGGCAGTGGGCACTTCGGCCGGTCAAATCAAAACCGGTTCACTGTGTCGCTCGGACCGCGTCGCGAAATATAACCAGTTGCTTCGGATTGAATCCGAATTGGCAGGTGATTCGGTGTATCCGGGTCGCAAGGCGATTTACGGCCAGTGAGTGTCGGTCGTGTCGTCCTCGTAGGATTGGCGATTCTATTGGGACTGTCGCAATACCAGCTGTGGTTCGGCACGGGATCCGTGTCAGAGCTGCAGCGCTTGTCAGACGAGCTGAATCGGCAGGAGGCTGAGAATACTCGACTGGCGAGTCGCAACGAAGAACTGATGCAAGAAATCAGAGCACTGAAAACTGATCCGCAAGCCATCGAGGAACTCCTTCGATCGCGGTTTGGGTACGTCAAGGAAGGCGAGACCTTTATTCGACTGATACCAGACAGCGAGACGAAACGTGACCCCTAGAATATGGGCGGTAATTCCCGCCGGAGGCCGCGGCAGCCGGTTTGGCAGCCAGATGCCGAAGCAGTACATGACCATTGCCGGCCAGGCGGTGTTGGACCATGTATTAGACGTATTTTTAAATGTGCCAGATTTTGAACGGGTGGTGGTGGCAGTGCCGCCGGATGATCGGCGCTTTATGGAGCTCTATCACGCGAGCAATGACCGAGTGGTGGCCATTGTCGGCGGGGCTGAGCGGGCAGACAGTGTGGCTGCCGGCCTCGATTGGCTGGTGTCGCAAGGGGCGTCTGATACCGATTGGGTGTTTGTACACGATGCGGCCCGGCCATTGTTGACGGTGGCCGAGATCACCGCTTTGTTGGAAGCCATCGAAGCGTCGGATTGTCCAGGGGCGGTCTTAGGAGTTCCGGCGGCAGACACGTTAAAGCGCACTAATATGTTGTGCGCCTGTCCAGAGGGGGCCGATACCTGCATTGGGGAAACCGTCGATCGCACTGGACTGTGGCATGCGATGACACCTCAGGTATTCCCGTTGGCGGCCTTGCGTCAGGCGCTGGTGTCGGCCAACGATGCGGGCATGGTGGTGACTGATGAAGCGCAGGCGATGGAGTCAGCCGGGGTGACACCTTGGTTGGTTCGTGGACGACGAACCAACATGAAGCTGACCTACGCAGAAGATATTGAATGGATGGAGGCGGTGTTGAGTCATCGTAATGGGACGAAATGATTCGAGTCGGTCAAGGATTTGATCTGCATCGCTTAGAGTCCGGCGACGGGATCACGCTCGGTGGTCTTTGGATTCCATGCGAATATCGCTTGGTCGCACATTCAGATGGCGATGTGGTGTTGCATGCGCTGATGGATGCCATGCTCGGTGCACTGGCACTCGGTGACATCGGTCAGTTGTTTCCAGACACCGACCCCACCTATCGCGGTGCCGACTCGGCTGAGTTAATGCGCGTGGTGCGTGCCCGGTGTCTGGATAAAGGCTTTACACCCTACAACCTAGACCTGACGATTTTGGCCGAGCGGCCAAAAATTGCCCCGGTTCGCGATGCCATGCGGCAGTGCGTAGCCGACCTCATGTCGATGCCCTTGGACCGGGTGTCGGTGAAGGCGACAACCACTGAGCGATTGGGCTTCATTGGTCGCGGTGAGGCCATAGCGGTGATGGCCAACTGTCTGATGCACTCGCACGAGGGGTGATGGAATACGGCGGCCTCTCGATTGCGTTGTCGGATCTGCCTCGATGGGGAGGTGAGAGTGATATTGTCGGTTCATACCGAGCGAGACCGTCGGATTTTGTTGTTGAAGAGGTCTTGGGATATAGCCCATCGGGCGAAGGACCGCATCATTGGGTTTGGGTCGAAAAGATCGGTGTGTCGACCGATGATGTTGCCAAGCAATTGGCTGAGGCCTGGTCTGTTTCTCGAAAAGACGTTGGGTATGCCGGCAAAAAGGATACCCAAGCCATCGCACGCCAATGGTTCAGCGTGCCTGAATCGGCCCAGCCGATGCCGGGTCCAATAACTGAGCAAATTCAGGTCCTCGAGGTGAGTGCAAACCCCCGGAAGCTGAAAATAGGTCAGCTGGCAGGCAACCGGTTTCAACTGCGGGTTATCTTGAGTGCCTCGGATGGGTTGGCGGATCGCTTGACGCGCATCCAAACCGAGGGTGTGCCCAATTATTTTGGCGATCAACGGTTTGGGCGGTCGGGGCACAATCTGGCTGCTGCGCGACGGTTGGCGGCCAGAGACCCGGAAGGCCGGCGTCGGTTGCATCCTAAAGATGGCATGGCCGCCTCCGCCGCCCGATCTGCATTATTCAACCGCATCGTGGCAGCCCGAGTGGCCAGTCGTCGATGGCTGGATGTGGCTGCTGGCGACACCCTGATGTTGGCCGGTCGAAATAGCCATTTCCAAGCCAAACCGGATGAGCTCGAAGAGCTCTTGGGAAGGGTGTTGTCCACAGAACTCAACCCGACGGCGCCCATGTGGGGCCGTCGGTCATTGACGGGCGAGACCCAGGCGACTGAGGAGGCAAGGGTTGCCGATTTGGATTCGCAGTTGTCGACCTGGTTGGCCGGCGTGTTCCCAGTGGAAGAACGCCGCGCAGCGCGGGTTGTTCCAACTGAGTTAGAGTGGGTCTTGGAGGGCACGACTCTGGTGTTATCCTTTGGGTTGCCGCGGGGCTCGTATGCCACCGCGGTTTTGCATGAATTAGGAACGATCGTGGAGGCGCATGCACGACCTTCTGCATGAGCGGGGTCAGAGCCGTTTAGTCGAATTGCTCGGCGACTTGGGCATTAATGACGTGTTTGTGTTGGATGCGTTTCGACGTGTACCTCGTCATTGGTTTGTGGATCCTGCGGTCGCCGATTCGGCCTACACCGATGTCACACTGCCGCTTGGGTATCAGCAAACGTTATCACAACCCTCGGTCGTGGCTCGGATGCTCGAGTTGGTCCGAGGCGGGCGAACACTTCATCGTGTCTTAGAGGTGGGTGCAGGGTCTGGCTTTCAGACGGCCCTCTTGGCGCACTTGGCTGAACAGGTTTATGCGATCGAACGGATCGCGCCCTTGGCGGTGGAAGCCCGAAAACGGATTGAGCGACTCGAACTGCACAATGTGGTGATACGTCATGGCGATGGTCTCTTAGGCTGGTCCGAATGCCAGCCGTTTGATGCCATTATTTTAGCGGCTTGTCCTGAGTCGGTGCCTGAGGTTTTGTTAGCACAACTGGCCGAGGGTGGGCGTCTCATTGCACCGGTGGGATTGGGGCAACGCCAACAGTTATTTCTCTATGAACGAGACGGGGAATCAGTGAGAGAATCCCCCTTGGATGCCGCCTTTTTTGTGCCGGCTCTGGCGGGACTGGAATGACGGTATTCGGCATTTGGGTGCGCGGACTGGCGATGGGGGCGGCCGATGCAGTGCCTGGAGTCTCCGGCGGTACGGTCGCTTTTTTAACCGGTATTTACGATCGCTGGTTGTCTGTCTTAACCGCCGTGAAGCCTTCGCTGTGGACGATTTTCCGAAAGGATGGCCTCCAAGGACTGTGGCGCGCACTCGATGG
>CAJXXD010000041.1 GCA_913062835.1 uncultured Gammaproteobacteria bacterium | reverse complement strand
TGAAAACTCTGAAACACAAATCCGATCTGGCCCCGCCGTACCAGAGCCCGTGCATCTTCGGATAACTGGCTAAAGGGTTGCCCCTTGAACAGAATGTCACCGGAGGATGGAACGTCGAGTCCCGCAAGAAGCGATAACAAGGTACTCTTTCCCGCACCTGAGGGTCCGATGATTGCCACCGTATCACCGCCATTGATATCGAGTGTCACCGACTCTAAAACAGTCAATGGAAGGCCGGATTGATCCTTGAATCCGTGGCTAACCTCTTTCACATGCAGGACGGGTGTAGATGGCATTACGTATCATTTTCCTATGGTTGTGCTTTACCGGCTCAGCCTTCGCCAACCCCACATTGCTGGTGTTGGGTGACAGCCTCAGCGCTGGCTACGGTTTGCCAGCGGGCCAGAGCTGGGTCGATCAATTGGACGGCCAACTCACTACAGTGAGTGGGGATCAATTGGTTGTTTTAAACGCCTCTATCTCAGGCGACACCTCAGGCGGCGGGCTGTCTCGACTGCCGGGGTTGTTAGCACGTCATCAACCGGACTGGGTGCTCATCGCATTGGGTGCCAATGATGGACTCAGAGGATTGCCCTTGGACGGGCTGGCGACCAACCTCACAGACATGATTGGACTAGTCCGTGCCGAAGGCAAAACCCCCTTGTATGCCGGGATTGAGCTGCCACGTAATTACGGCGGACCCTACACGCGAGCTTTTCGGGCCACTCAAGATCAGGTGGCAGAAAAAACTGCGGTGCCTTACTTGCCGTTTCTTTTAGAGCCCGTCGCGCTTGATATCACTTTGTTCCAAGACGATGGTTTACACCCCACTGCCGAGGCCCAGCCTCTGATCGCTCGGCATGTGGTCAACTTTCTTCAATCGGCAGGTGTTGTGAAATAACCCAAATGCCGCAATTCGTCGACCAAGCGCATTAGAAACCGATCGGTCATGGCCGAAACATAGTCGGTCACACGAAGCACCCGCTCGTAGGGGGTGTCATTGGGGCGCGGTCTGAACTTACCCAAACGCGCCACAGCATCACGGGCCTTGGCTCCAATATCCGTGCCATCGCCGCCGGATCGAGCAAGCGCATTGGATCCTTCCAACAAATGCGTTAACACCCCATGCAGTAAGGTGGCACTCTGGCCTTCATAGGATTGCTTCGCATGGTCTACATACACCCGTTCTCGAGCCAAACGTTTGGCCCGAGCAATCACCTCGCCGGCCGAGGCCGACCGCCAATCCAACAACTCCTCACCAAACTCCCCGGCCATCAGCTCAGGGTAATAGCGGATGAAACGATCTTCCGCTTCGTGCACTAACGCATCGATGGCTGCCGACCGAAGCAGTTCGAGTTTTGCGTCATTGTCTTCGAGCAAATCTTCGTACAGTTCCCGCCGGGCACCTCGATCCACCAGATCCTTCATCAAATCGGCCACTTCGTCATAACCAAGATGACCCAGCTCCACGGCGTCTTCTAAATCAATGAGGGCATAACAAATATCGTCGGCCGCTTCGACCACGTACACCAAGGGATGGCGCGCCCACACATCGGGTGCCTGCTCGATCAAGCCAAGCCTGGCGGCCAAATCCCGCATGATCGGCAATTCCGCTTGATTCACACCGTGTTTGGAGCGCCGTTGACCCTCCACCGATTCTGCCGTGAAGGGGTACTTCACAAAGCTTCCCAAAGTGGATGCGCACAGACGCATGCCACCATCAAACCAATGCCGCTCGAGACGCGTCAGCACCCGAAAGCCTTGCGCGTTTCCCTCAAAACCGGTCAAGTCTGCGCGCTCCGATGCAGACATCCCCGCCAGCCATTCGGGGTGACGATCAAAATAAGCACGAATCGCACGCTCACCGGCGTGGCCAAACGGCGGATTGCCGATGTCATGCGCCAAACAGGCCGCCTGCACCACACTGCCTAAGCCAGAATTTGAAAACCCACCCGGCAATTCCCCTTGACTCTCTAGCCATCCGCCAATTCGAGTCCCGAGAGAGCGCCCGACCGAGGCCACCTCCAACGAGTGCGACAGCCGCGTGTGGACATGATCGTTATCCGACAGAGGATGCACTTGCGTTTTAACCGCCAATCGCCGAAAAGCGCCTGAAAAGATCAGACGATCGTGGTCTCGATGCCATTGATGCCGATCGGCCCCTGTCGCACCCTCAACCCAGCCTCCCTCATGGTCGAGCCGGGCGGTGGACAACAGATCAGCCCAGCGCATCATGAGAAGAGCGCCTCGCGGAGCGAGTCGACATCGTCGATTGACAGCTTTCGCCTCGGATACAGATCGAATCGCACTGTTTTCGCACGAATTTCAGAAGCGGGCGCTGGGCCAGCCAGTGGAGGCGCCTTCAACGGCCGCTTCACCACCACCCGGGAGGCATTCGACGCCAAGGCGGCTGCTAAGAGCTGTTCAGCCCCCGCATCCGTATTGTCTAAGGCGTGCAACCACTGCATGGCTAAAGTGGGTTGCGCTTTTCTTTCTTTCGGAAACATCGGATCTAAATACACCACGCCATGGTCTAGGTTGGCTACCTTTTCAACCGAATCCGCCCAGTCACAGCGAAGGTGCTGTACCCAGGTCGCGCCGGAGTCACGAGCACGTCTCACCCCATCGGCCAATAGTCCAGCGACCACTGGATGTCGTTCGCAGGCCCAGACAGCACACCCGACATTAGCCAACACCGAACAATCGCTCCCAAGCCCAGCCGTTGAATCAAAGACCGAAGGCCTTAATCCCTTTTGACAGCCAATCGCCCGCGTCAGCGCTTCACCGGTCACCGCTTTTAAACGACGCGCCTGCGCGCCGGCCAAGAAATCTACACCAACAGTCGATCGGGCATCGCCTTGGTTAGACCGTAGCACCAACGCCTCGCCAGTCCACTCTAGAAAAAATGCGTCGGCGGGTTTTTCAGAGTGCCAACTGACGTTGAGCCATGGCCAGTATTCAGCCGCAGCATCGCGGCTCCGGCATTGACCCGTTGGATCAAATCCGCTGCCACTCCATGGACTAATAGCCGGTGACATGCCGCCACGCATTATCAAATAGGGCCATCCAAGGAGTCAGGGGGCCAGTTCCCTGGGGCACAAAAGACAGTTGGGACTTCAAGACGACACGTTCTGGGTGCGGCATCATGATGGTCACACGGCCGTCTTCACTGGTGAGCCCAGCCAGTCCGCCCGCCGAGCCATTGGGGTTGCCTGGATACTGCGTTTCCACCAAGCCTTCGGCTGTGACGTATTTCAGCGCGGTCAGCCCCGAGTCGGTCAAAGCCTGGACTTCATCCTCGGAATGTACAAATCGTCCCTCCCCATGTGCTACAGCAATCGGGAATTGTGTGCCCTCAAGCCCTTTGAGCAGCACAGAGCGAGAATCCGGTAACGCAGTCAAGGTCAATCGCGCCTCGAATTGTTGCGACAGATTTCGAGCTAGCGGTCTGAAATGCGATGCGCCCGGCATCAAAGGCGCTAGCTGTGCCATCATTTGGCAGCCATTGCAGATACCCAAGGCCACGGTGTCTTCTCGATGGAAAAAATCCCGGAACATGCCTGCCAAGGTGGGGTGATACAAAATAGATCGAGCCCAGCCCGCACCTGCACCCAAAACATCGCCGTAACTGAATCCACCACAGGCCGCCAATGCACTGAATCCATCCAGTTGTTGACGACCGCTCATCAAGTCCGACATATGCACATCGACGGCTTCAAACCCGCAATAATCAAAGGCATAGGCCATCTCGATCTGACCATTGACCCCTTGCTCTCGCAATATGGCGACCTTGGGCCGCCGCTCATGACGACGACGAGTCTCTGGCAAATGGTGCAGTGGAGGCAGGTGAATAGCGGATAACCCGGCACTGGATGTGTGGATACGTTGCGATTCTTGATCGACACACGCAGGGTTATCACGAAGCCGCGCCATCGCAAGCGATACCGCCGCCCAAGAAGCCTCCAAGGACGTGCGGTCATCTTTAAACACCTGTGAGCCATTCTGAGTGATTTCAAATATCTCGGTGTCATTCGGCGCCCCTAAAATATGCCCGCGAATGCCGGCCTGCCGAATGCGCCCCATCACCTCTTCAAGGGATTCAGTCGGTACCTGAATCACCGCACCAATCTCCTCGTTGAACCAATACTCAACTGCATCCACACCACTCGGTGTTTCCGCAGTCAGACCAACGCGCGATGCGAACAGCATTTCAGACACCGTGGTAAACAAACCGCCGTCTGACCGGTCGTGATAAGCCAGCAATTGACCCTCAGTTAGAAGCCCTTGAATCAGTTCAAAGCAGGCTTTAAGTGAGCTCGGATCAATATCCGGCACCGAGTCACCCGTTTGTTCTGTCACCTCACACAGGATCGAGCGCCCCAAGCGCCTCTCCCCTAAATCCAAGGCGATTAACATCGACGGCTGAGTCGATAACAAGGGGGTTTTGGTCGCCATCACCGCGTCAACAGGCGCAAATCCTGAGACGATTAACGACATCGGTCCAATCACCTCGTGAACGCCCTGGTCGTCTTGCCAACGGGCTTTCATGGACATCGAATCCTTACCGACCGGGATGCAGATGCCCAAGGCAGGGCAAAAATCCCGACCGACGGTCTCAACAGCCTGGTACAGGCGTGCGTCCTCCCCGGGCGTTCCCGCCGAGCACATCCAGTTTGCGGACAATTTGATGTGACCCAGTGACCCGATGGCACAACCTGCCAAGTTCATTACTGTTTCAGCCACCGCCATGCGAGCGGAAGCGCCCGCGTCAGTCAACGCCAAGGGGGTGCGCTCACCCATGGCCATCGCCTCGCCCGTGACCGAGCCAATGGCACTGTGCGTGACAGCACAATCTGCGACCGGAACCTGCCAAGGCCCAACCATTTGGTCCCGATGCACCAAGCCCGATACGGTGCGATCGCCGATGGTAATTAAGAACGATTTCGACGCCACCGTGGGATGACTTAATACCCGATGCGCCAATTCAGAAAATGACCACGTCTCAAAGGCAGGCTTTTGTGTCTGCACAGAGAGCGTTTCAGCGTCTCGATGCATCTTTGGCGGCTTACCAAACAACACCTCCACCGGCAGATCGACTGGATTCTGATCAGCGCCTGACAGCGACACCTTGATTTCAGGCCGGTCATGCGCTTCGCCGACGACGGCATAGGGACAACGCTCACGCTGACAAATGGCTTCAAACTCAGCCAATTTACGAGGATCAACCGCCAGCACATATCGCTCTTGGGCTTCGTTACACCAAAGCGCCAAAGGCGAAAGTGAGGGGTCATCGGACGGAATGGAATCCATGAAGAAATCGGCTCCAACACCGCCGTCTTTGACGAGCTCTGGCAACGCGTTGGACAACCCGCCGGCCCCCACATCGTGAATAAAGAGCACGGGATTCTCCACGCCTAGCAGCCAGCATCGATCGATCACTTCCTGACAGCGACGCTCCATTTCCGGATTGGCTCGCTGCACGGATGCGTAATCTAAATCAGACCCCGAAGTGCCTTCGCCGGCTGAGCTCGCAGCGCCTCCTCCGAGTCCAATCAGCATCGCAGGACCCCCCAACACAACCAATGGGGTCCCCGCTTCGAATGGTACTTTATCGACCTGCCCATCTGAGATGGATCCAATGCCTCCGGCAATCATGATCGGTTTCACATAGCCGCGTCTGCGATCGCCAAGCTCTGTCGACTCGATGCCTTCAAACGCACGGAAGTACCCATTCAGGTTGGGTCGACCAAATTCATTGTTAAATGCGGCTCCACCAATCGGTCCTTCCAACATGATCTGAAGAGCAGGCGCTAAACGCGTTGGCAGGGACACGGGCGATTCCCAGGGCATGGGTAAGCCTGGAATGCGGAGGTAATTTACACTGAAGCCGGTTAAACCCGCTTTTGGTTTTGCGCCCCGCCCAGTGGCACCCTCGTCGCGGATTTCGCCACCCGCCCCGGTAGCCGCGCCAGGGTGTGGCGATACGGCGGTCGGATGATTGTGTGTTTCCACTTTCATCACCAAGTGCACGGGCTGGCGCACCACATCGTAATGATGCGTTTCTGGATTCACCAAAAATCGGTCGGCCTCTGGGCCCTCAACAACGGCGGCATTGTCTGCGTATGCAGACAGCACTCCGTCAGACGACAGCTCGTGCGTATTTCTGATCCATTGGAACAAGCTCTTTGCTTGATCCACACCATCCACGGTCCAAGAGGCGTTAAAAATTTTGTGACGGCAGTGCTCTGAATTGGCTTGAGCAAACATCATGAGCTCTACATCGGTCGGATCGCGACCCAGACGCTGATAGGCATCGGCCAAATACTCAATCTCATCCTCGGACAACGCCAATCCAAATTGCCGATCCGCCGCGGCCAACGCCTCAATTGGATCGTCTCCCAGACGAATATGCCCCAGAGGCTCTGCTGATCCTGCCAAGAAAAATGACTCGTCAGGCAACATAAACAGACAATCTTCGAGCATGGGATCAAAGAATCCAGGCACATTGGTCACTGCGGAGAGATCATTTAAACCGTCAAATTGATAATGGATACCGCGCTCGATTCGACGGATTTCCTGAAGCCCGCAATTTTTTGCAATGTCTGTGGCTTTAGAACTCCAAGGAGACAAGGTCCCAGAACGGGGCAACACCACCATGCCAGAACCTGGGGTGCCGACCGTCGCGTCTAGCAACTCTTCGATTTGTTGTCTGTTGTCGCTCGCACCCAAGACAAAGTAGACAAATTTGGCTTCTATATTGGTTACACTCAACCCGTGGGCGGTTAGTTTGGAATGCAGCGCTTGCGAACGAAAATCGGAGAGGGCATTGCCTCCCTGCAAAATCAGCATGGAACCTAGTCCTTACGATCCATTGGAAAAATGAGGAGTTTACCAGAGCCACATGTTTCCCCCACGCGTTCGACACATTTTTCGTGCAATTACTGCCAAATTTTGGTGGACCACCCTCGTTGTGGTTGCCCTCGCCCTGCATTTCGAAACCGTCCCCTTGGATAAAAAAGAGTGGCCACAACGTCT
>CAJXXD010000040.1 GCA_913062835.1 uncultured Gammaproteobacteria bacterium | reverse complement strand
GTTGCCTTTGTGATTGGCAAAATCGCACTGGGACTTCGTTCAGATTATCTGGCCATCGCCACCTTGGGTATTTCAGAGATCATCATCTTCTTTATCAAAAACGAAGAATGGCTCACACGCGGTGTCAAAAACGTCAATGGATTGCCTCGTCCTGTACCTTTTGAAATCGATCTACAGCAAGCGATTTGGTTTCAAGAATGGTCGATGCGTCTCGGTATCCCCGTGGACGATGCCTCCTCGATTTTCGTCAAACTCTGTTATGCGCTGCTCTTTATCGGGGTAATCGCGATTTTATTGTGGCTATCCGAAACCGCGTTGAAATCGCCCTGGGGACGGATGATGCGCGCCATTCGAGACAATGAAACGGCCGCAGCAGCGATGGGCAAAGATGTGACCTGGCAGCACCTTAGGATCTTTGTATTGGGCTCGGCTGTCATTGGGATGGCCGGTGCCATGCTGACCACTTTAGACGGCCAGTTCACCCCGGTGGGCTATCAACCACTTCGATTCACTTTCCTCATTTGGGTGATGGTGATTATTGGCGGTTCTGGCAATAACTGGGGTGCGGTCTTAGGCGGCTTTTTTATTTGGTTCTTCTGGATTCAAGCAGAGCCTCTAGGACTCTGGGCAATTAATGCGCTGACTCAAGGAATGGACCCGATGAGCCCAGTAAAAGCGCACCTTTTAGAGGGCGCGGCTCATATGCGATTAATGTTGGTCGGTTTAGTGCTTTTGATCGCGCTTCGCTACGCGCCAGCCGGACTGATACCGGAACGAAAACGTCTCTAGGCTCTCTCACTCGACACTGGAAGATCTGACCGGATCGGGGTGCGCAGTAAAAGCACAAAAGTGAGGGCCGCCACAAAACCCAAAGCCGCCATCCACACAAACATGCTTTCAGAAACCAAACCATAGACATACACCCCTATGGCAGGGCCAGCGGCTGAACCGAGTGACTTAGGTACTGTGATTAAGCCCTTGGCCCGGCCATAGACGCTAGCCCGAAAGTACATATTCACAATGTACCCATTGGTCACCGTGATCACCCCGTTGGCCATGCCAAATAGCGCCATAGCGAGCGCCACGCCCTCCAGCGAATCCCCAGCCCACCACAAAATCAAAAGTGACAATGGAACGCCTGTCACCGCAAAAAGCCCAGTGATCCGTGCATCCACCTGCTGCCCAAAGCGCATTTCAAGCAATCGACCCAGCACTTGGAAGGGTCCGTAGATTGCGGCCAACACGACTGCCACTTGCAGCGAAAAGCCACTGTCTAAAAACCAGGTGATAAATAAAAGCGTCACTGCACCAAAGACGATCTCATCCAATGTCCCCACACTAGACAATACACAGAGTGCTCGTCTTTCAGGGCGGCTCAGCCCACTCCACTGAAATCCAGGCAAGGGTCCGCTTCGCACCGGCTTACCGACCTTGCAACGAGTGAAGTGAACACCGAATACCATCAAGACGAGCCCAACCAACCAGGTGGTGCCTACCAGCCCAAGCGAGGGTAACAGCACGCCCATCGCCAACCAGGTGCAACTGCTCGCCACCCCGCCATAAAAGGTAATCACCGAGATATTTAAACGCGCCGTGACCTCTTGGTATTGAACCGCCGCGCCGAAGGCCACCTCATAGGTCGCCATCGAATAACCGATGGCAATCATAAAAAGACATAGCCAAATCCAGCGGATATCCGGAATGACTGTGAGTAGGGCAAAGCCCAGGCCGCCCACCAGCAACCCAAACCCCAACACAGAGACCGCGCCAAACTGATCAACGGCTTTGCCTACCCAAGGCGCTGAAAATGCTTTGATTAGAAAGGCGAGACTCAGCCCATTGACGATCGCTTGTTCGGACGTTTGCGCCCAATCAGCCAAAGGGGTTTTAATCGAGGCAAAGGCATAAAAGAGAGCGCCATAGGCAAATATTTGCGAAATGCCCAGCTGATGAATCAGCGGGTATTGCCGAAGATGAGTCCACATGAAATCAGCCCTAACTATCTAGACTGTGTCTAACACAATAGCTGTGACGGGACTATCAGCGAGTGCCTTCAAAGGCAAATCGATCACCAGGCTGACCCCGCGTTTCAGGTCGGCCAGCAATGACAGCCCCGTGAACCACCTGAATTTCTGAGCCACCGCTGATCCGACCCACGGCCCCAGAGATCAGTACCTCGCCCCCTTCAGAGACCACTTCATCGGCCATCCCTCGGACTTCTGCTTTACCGCCTAGGACACGAATCTCCTTGGCCATGCCACGCACGATCAACTGGCCTCCCTCGAGGACTTCGACTGTCCAACGAGCGGTCCCGCGGAGTGTCAAAACACCGCCCGACTCGATACGAATGTGATCAAACCAACCGTATCCCTCGGTGGGCTCTCGAACGACTAGGTCTTGAGTGAATTCAGAGGTCGGCAACACCTCAGTCTGCTGACAATGGACCGATGGCTGCTGACTGTTCACTTCACAGATCGCCCAGAGAGAAGGGGAGAACGAAAAGACGCTGACTAAAAAAGTGATTCGAAGCATGGGTTCGGATTATCCGGCAGTGAATACAACGCCTTCAGTGTACAGCGCTTTGATTTCAGCGTCTGTGTATCCCGCTTCAGCCAGTACCTCACGCGTGTGCTGACCGAGAATTGGTGCACCTTGGTGAGATACCGATTCTGTGCCATGAAACTTCACCGGCATACCCAGTCCCGACAACGAACCGACAGCCGCATGAGGCATTTCCACAACCATATCTCGCGCCTTCGTCTGCGGATGCTCTAGCATTTCTCTAATCGATAGAATCGGACCGGCAGGAACACCATTGGCATCCAATTCGGCCAACCAAGCATCTGAAGTCTTAGCTTTGAATAGAGGCTCTAACGCTGCGACCAGTTCAGGCAAATGAGCCATACGATCGGCGTTACTGGCAAATCGCGGATCGTCATTTAGGAACTCTGCCGCCAATACTTTTAACAACCGCTCCCAATTCCTTTGATTAGCCGCTCCAACATTGATGTACCCATCCGCAGTTGGGAAGGCCTGGTAAGGAGCATTGAGTGGGTGAGCCGAGCCTAATGCTTTGGGCGATTCACCGGTAGCAAGCGCAATGGCTGACTGCCAATAGGTCTGAGTAATTCCCGCTTCAAACAAGGAGGTATCGACCCGAGTCCCTTGGCCCGAACGAAGCTTTCCAGCATAGGCAGCGGCCGCACCCATGGCGGCCAACAAGCCTGCCGTGATATCGGTCACGGGCGCGCCCACTTTCACCGGCCCGTCGTCTTTACCAGGGCCTGTGATACTCATCAGCCCAGAAGCGCCTTGAGCCACTAAGTCGAATCCTGCGCGTTCGGAATAAGGGCCGGTGCGGCCGTATCCAGAGATCTCGACATAAATCAGTCCCGGATTGATGGCTTTGAGCTCGTCGTAAGACAGGCCCAGTTTGGCCATGGTGTCATGTCGAAAATTCTCGATCACACAATCGGCCTCGGCCAAAAGCCGAGTCAGCACCGCTTTGCCCGCGTCTGACTTCAGATCCAAAGCAATGCCTCGCTTATCCCGATTCATCATCAAAAAAGCAGCTGACTGGTCACCGACCATCGGCGGGACCATGCGACGGGAATCGTCTCCGCCTTCAATCTTTTCTACCTTGATCACATCAGCGCCCATGTCCGACAGCATCATGCCGCACAATGGCCCCGCCATGATGTGGGCCAGCTCGATCACCTTCATGCCAGACAACGGACGCGCTTGCTCGGTCATTGGCCTCTCCACTGGGCTTTGCGCTTGGCAAAAAATGCCTCGACCCCATTGGCAAAATCGTTACTCATGTAGCACCGTTCAATGAGGTCCTGATCCTCCGGCAGGGATTTCACCGCCAGCCGATTCAGTCCGTCTCGCGTGGCGGAAAGTGTCAAAGGCGCAAGGGTCAACATTTGAGCCGCCAACGCACGAGCCCGGTCATCGGCCGCCTCCGGTGACTCCAGTACTTCAGAGATAAAGCCGCTCTGCACCAGAGGCTCAAGGGTGAGAAATTCCGCTGTCAGCATCAAATAGCGAACGCGCGACTCACCCAAAAGCTGAACCAATCGATCCAAGTTCCCAACCGACAGACAATTACCCAAGGTGCGTGCAATCGGCATCCCAAATTTGGTGTCGGGCGTACCCACACGGATGTCGCTGGCGGCTGCAATGGCGGCCCCTCCGCCGGCAACGATGCCATGCAAGGACGCAATAACCGGGACCGTACAGGCCCGAACACTGCCGATGACTCGACCGATCATCGCTTCATAGTCGATGGCATCTTGAGCGGATTTAAATTGTTTGAAATTTGAGATGTCCGTGCCTGAGGCGAAGGCTTTTTCACCCTCCGCCGTAATCACAATCACTCGATCACCAACGCTCGAGGCGTTTTGACATAGCTGCTCGAGCGCTTGGTACATCTCAAAGGTCAGCGAATTCCGAGACTCCGGTCGGTTAAATCGGAGCTCAACCACACCGTCATTCCGTGTAATAAAAAATTCCGCCATGACTACGACCGATACAACACCTCAACCAAGTACAACGGAACACTTGGCACATAGGTGCACAGCATCAACACCGCGAAGAGCACAGCCACGAAGTACACGTTGATCTTCGACACATCCCAGATATTGGCCCTAGCCACGGCGCAGGAGGTAATCAATACACTGGCCACCGGAGGCGTTTGTTGACCAATCGCCAAGTTGAGCGTCACCACTAAGCCAAAATGAATGGGGTCAATGCCCGCGGCTTGGATCAATGGAATCACAATGGGAACGACCAAGATGATGGCAGCCGCCGAGTGCAGGAAAAAGCCAATGACTAAGAAGAAAACATTCAGGATCGCCAAGATAATCCACTGGTTGGTGGTTATGTCGAGAATCCAGCGTGCGAAGTCTTGGGGAATTTGTGCGCGGGTTAAAAATCCGCCCATGACCACAGAGGCAGCCACCAAAAGCATCACGACAGCCGTCTGCACACCGCCGTCGAGCATCGCACGCTTTAAGTGGCCAAAGTCCATTTTGGCATAGAATGCACTCACGCCGATGGCTGCGATTACCGCCAAGCCAGCTGCTTCAGTCGCAGTCACATAGCCACCAAAGATACCGCCTAAGATGATGACAGGCAGCAAGAAGGCAGGCAGCGCATCTACCAAGGTCGCCCAAAGGCGCTTGAACTCAAAAGCTTCCTCGCAGGGCAGGTTGTACCGGCGAGCAAAGTAATAGGCCATGCCCATCAACCCAGCCGCTCCGAGTAGCCCAGGGACAATGCCGGCAACAAACAATTGCTCGACCGAAGTGCCGGCTGAAGTGGCATAAAGAATCATTGGGATGGAAGGCGGAATAATAATCGCCAAGGAGGCAGACGAGGAGGTCACAGCAGCGGAAAGCGGCGCTGAATAACCTCGCTTCTTCATTTGCGGAATCAACACGGAACCCAGGGCCGCGACGTCAGCCACCGCAGACCCGGAGATTTCCGCGAAAAATAAACTGACGCCGATATTGACCATGGCCAACCCGCCTCGGACGAAGCCAATGATCGCGTTGACGAAGTTGATCAATTTATCGGTGATGCCGCCGGCGTTCATGATGGCGCCAGCGAGCACAAACATCGGGATGGCGATCAACGAGAATTTAGTCGAGCCGCCATACATATCTAGCGCCACGGTGACCAAGCTGTCAGTGCCTTCCACCATGACCAAACCAAAGATCGCAGAGACAGCCAATCCGACCGCGATCGGTACGTTAAGACAAATCAACAGCAACAACAGAAGAAACATGGCCAGAATAATCATGATTTGACTCCTTGCTGGGCCTTGGCCAATTCGGTTTCGACCTCCTCTTCAATTTCAGCGTGCTCGAGAGAGATGCCTCTCTGACACTTGTCTAAATAATTTGGGAAGCTGACCAACTCACAAATCACGAACAAGGCCGCTCCAATAGGAATCACAGATTGGGTCAGCTGGACCGGCACCCACTCCAAAGAAACAAGATACATTCCCTCTAAAATCATGAGCACTTCGTAACCGGTGTAGGCCAAAAGAACGAAGAACCCAACCACCACAGCCTCAGCAAAGTAGACTGCATAGGTGCGGGCCGGCATAGGGATAGCCAATAGCACCGTATCGAACCCGATATGTTTCCGGTGTAGTGCCGCGTACGCACCCCCGTAATAGGTCAGCCAAGCCAGTTGGATCGCGGCGATCTCGTCATACCAAGACACCGACTGGCCCGTAATCCGAGCCAAGACGGCAAAGATGACGACGCCCGTTAGGGCGATCATTTGTATCAATATGAACCAGACCAAGACTTGGTCTAGAAAATTCTTCAGGCGATCCACGTTCCATACCCTCAGCATTATTGTTTTAATGCGCCCCCTCAGAGAGGGGGCATTACTCTATTTACCCATTAGTCAGCGAGTTGTTGGATCGCTGAAATCAACGCAGCACCGCCCCCGAATGAAGACGAAAACTCGTCGTAGACAGGTTTTGATGCTTGGATAAAGGCGTCCTTATCTGCCTCTTTTACCGCCACACCGGCTTCCTCGATCACTTTCAAGAGATCGGTTTCCAGCGTTTCGGCCTTCCGATAAACAAAGACCTGTGTGGACTCAGCACAATTGGTCAGCAACGCTTGCACGTCGGCTGGGTGCTTCTCAAAGTGCCGCTTGGATGACAGGACATAGGCGGGTGTGTAGACGTGACCCGTGATCGACAAATACTTCTGTACTTCTTGGAATTTCGCCGATGCAATCTGTGCATAGGGGTTTTCCTGACCATCCATCACGCCGGTTTGAAGGGCGGTAAATACCTCAGAAAATGCCATGGGGCTTGGGTTCGCGCCATACAGCTGGAACATCTTGACTCGCCAAGTACCGCTGGGCGTCCGAAGCTTGATGCCTTCAAGATCCGAAGGGACATTGATGGGGCGTACATTGTTAGTGATATGGCGGAAGCCATTCTCGAAGTAGCCAACGATATGATAGCCCTTGTCTTGCGCAGCCTTTTGGAACGTGTCGCCCAATTCAGCTTGCACACGCTTCATGTGCTCTCTGTTTTTGATAATATAAAGAACGGCTTCATAAGCGCCTAAATTTGAGCATGCGTAAACAAGATTAATATTAGATCCAATTTTTCGGA
>CAJXXD010000039.1 GCA_913062835.1 uncultured Gammaproteobacteria bacterium | reverse complement strand
CCATCCGGTTGGCATATCCCCACTCGTTGTCGTACCACAAATAGAGTTTCACCTGGGTGTCATTCACCACCATGGTGGAGAGCGCATCGACAATCGAGGACCGAGGATCGGTCTTGTAATCAATCGACACCAGCGGACGTTCTTCGTAGCCCAAAATACCGGCCAAAGCCCCTTCCGAAGCGGCTTTTAAGGCGGCATTGACCTGTTCCACCGTGACTTTTTGCTCCAATTCAAACACACAGTCGGTGATCGATGCGTTAGCCAATGGCACTCGGATCGCATGGCCGTTTAGGCGACCTCGCAGCTCCGGGAAGATCTCAGCAATGGCCGTGGCACTGCCGGTCGTGGTCGGAATCAAGGACATGCCACAGGCGCGCGCTCGACGTAGGTCTTTATGGGGTGCATCCAAAATGGTTTGTGTGTTGGTCAAATCGTGCACGGTGGTAATCGAGCCGTGCTTGATACCAAAGGTTTCGTGCACCACTTTGATGGCCGGTGCGATGCAGTTGGTGGTACAGCTTGCCGCTGTGACCACTGGGTGAATCGCCGGGTCAAAGCGAGTTTCATTCACGCCCATGACCACGTTTAACACCTCAGGCACCTTAATGGGCGCCGAAACCACCACCTGTGTCACGCCTTGGGTCTGGTAAGGCACGAGTGCCTCGACCGATTTAAATTTGCCGGTGCACTCCAAGACCAAATCGCAATCGGAGAAATCGGCCGCTTCCAAGGTCTTTTCAGAAGTTAAACGCACCGCCTGTCCATCAATGATCAGACCGTCATCGGTGGCACTGACCGGGACCGACCACTGGCCATGGACCGAGTCAAAGGTCAGCAAATGCGCATGGGTTCGCGCATCGCCTGCCACGTCGTTGATGTGCACCAGCTTGAGCGTGGCGTGTCCTGCCAAAGCCCGAGCTGCCAGTCGCCCAATGCGTCCAAACCCGTTAATCCCTACACGAATCATTGTCCGTCTCCTGTCGTCATTTGGCCGATTTCATCGACCCGTTGTCTTAATGTCATTTGATTCAGTTCCGTCATCGGAAGTGCGACTAAAGCCTCGATCCGACGACGGAGTTGCCGGTAAGCATCCGCCACTTGGGCCGCACGAATCTCACAACTTGGCGCATCGGCCAGCGGATCCACAATGCGCCAGTTGGCGGTCATACCCCCGGGCAGTGCCTCGGACAAATCCGATTCAGTCACGCGACTGGATAGAGTGAACACAAAATCAAACACCTGACCGTCGAGCGCACTGAGTGGTTTCGGAATGTCGGTTTCAATCTCGTGCTCAAAACGTCCGAGAAGTGCTGTGACTTCCTTTGCAACCTGAGACTCAGGCTGGGTGCCTGCTGAGGTCGCCACAAACCGTCGTCCACCCAAGGTATTCAAGAGCGCCGCCGCCATGACAGACCGGGCATCATTGCCCGGGCACACAAAAAGCACGGACAGTCGACCTTCACCGCCCAAGGCCGGGCCGTCGAGCGCTTGCAGTGCATCGAGCGCCGGTGCACAGAGACTGTGATGCCCGCGACAGCAATCGTTCAACAAGAAACCCAGGAGTGCTTGCACCTGATCAGGCACCACCCGATAGCGCATAAAGCGGCCCTCTCGAGTCGATGCGCACAGGCCGCAATGCTCCAATTCTTTGAGATGAAAGGTGGCCTGAGACGGTGATAAACCGACGCGATCGGCCACTGTCCCCGCGGTCATCCCCAAATCACCGGCTTGCGCCAGCACCCGAAAGGTTTCCAAACGCCAGGTTTGCCCGAGCGCTTGAAAGCAATTAACGGCCTGATCCAGTGTCATCGCCTGCTCCATAATTTAATATTTCAATAATTATAAAAATATAAAATAAAATAGCAAGCGGTCTAAGTAGAAAGACGACCTACCCGCGGAGCCAGTGTGCCAACGTGCGCTTCAACCACTGCGCCTGTTTCGGATAATAGCGGTTGATACCTTGACGATGGGCCGGCTCACAGAGCGCACCGGGCAGTTCTAACATGTGACCTGCCCGTCCCAACCAGCGTCGCATCATCTTCGGATGCATCTCCGGGTGAAATTGGGTGGCGATGGCATGGTGCCCGACCCGATAGGCTTGCTCATGAAAGAGCGCACCCGGCACCCCCACCGCCAGTCGCTCCGCGCCAGGCGGACAATCAAAGCCCTCCCGGTGCCACTGATAGACATGGGTCAGCCCACGAAATATCGACCGGCCGGCACCGATCGGCCGCAGCGGATACCAGCCAATCTCCACCTGAGACTCTGGGTGCTCATAGACCCGCCCACCCAGTACACGCGCCATCAACTGTGCGCCTAAGCAAATGCCCCATATGGGCCGATCGGCTCGGAGAAACCGCTCGATGAGTTGCATTTCCAGGCGAAGGCCAGGCAAATGATCGTCGTTGGCGCTCATGGGCCCGCCAAACACAATCAGTCCATCAAAGCGTTGCAGATCTCGAGGCAGTCGTTGACCAATCAGCGGCCGAACTGTTTGCACCTGCACACCCAACTGACGGAGCGCCACCCCTACCTGGCCGGTGACAGAGTGGCCTTGATGCAGGACACACAAGACGCGCTCAGTCATGCCTTCACCGCGCGAAAGGTCACGTTGATGCGAGGCCCGACTGGTTTGACAGTCTTTTTCAATGCATGCTCCCAAGTCCGCTGGCTCTGGCCATACATCACCAGCAAATCCCCATGGCCGAGCGACCAGGTATGCGACAGACGGGGGCCCTCGGTCACCCGTGAACGCATCGCAAATTGACGAGTCGCACCGAGAGACACGGAGACGATGATCGGATCCTCACCCAGTTCGGGTTCGTTGTCACGGTGCCATCCCATGCCATCCGATCCATCTCTGTAACGATTAATGAGCGCATGATTCAGCTCGGCCGTATCGCCAAGCCAAGACGGCAGGTGGGCATGAAGTTGTGCTCGAAGCTCAGACAGCCCGGCCACCCAAGGGCTCGGCTTCAAGAGACGACGACTGTAAGTGTAGGCCACATCCCCACACCAGGCCGTTAAGCGGGGTTCCGGCAGAGATTTTCCAAAGAGAGACAGCGTCCCCTGTTGCCAGCTGCACTCGGTGAGCATCCGCTCATACAGCAAATCGGCATCGGATACAGACACATAGTTCGGCACATACAGCACCGCTGCGCCAGGGCGAATCCAGTAGTGAGGGGTGGTCTGCATGCGGCCTTCTCCTTACCCCCTAGGGTAACAAGAAAGCGCGTTTAGGTGAGCCTCGTCAAAGGCATTAGGACTCTTCGGCGGAAGGCTCTTTGACCTCGTCTGTGCGCTCGATTAGCAACTCTTCTCTGAGCACCGGCACATCGCGCGGCGCGTCCACGCCGACACAAATTTGTTGGGTGCCTTTGATCTTCACCACAGTAATTCGGATGTCGTCCCCAATCCGGATCGACTCATCCACACGTCGGGTCAGTACTAGCATCTCGTCGTCCTCTCAATCCGTTGAAAACTTTCCAAACTTAAGCCGAAATATCCATCTTCCTGGAATACGATCCGCTTGAGCCTGATTGACAGGATTGCACACTCAAGGCCCGAATATCTTGAGCCAAGACAAAAAAAGCGCAAAGATTGTTGGACAATCATTTGGTAAGTAAATTACAGAAATACAGCCGATTACGACCGACCTGCGACCCGGTCCGTCAAACACAGAAACGGCCACACCACCAAGCCGAGCCCCAGGATACCCGTAAAGCCCATGACCGTGATGGCACGCACCCAATCCGAAGCAAATTCAACGAAAAATCCACCGACGCCGTAGACCGTTGCAAATAAGAGCGTCACGACCAAGCCATGGCGCATGATGCGGCCCCGTAACTTGAGTCCCTCGACAGACCACAGGGCCTCTGCCCGAAGTGCCAGGGCACCCATGACCGCACCACACACTGCAAATGCCAGGAGGACATCTCCGCCAGATAGCCAACTCGGAGACACACTCAGGACCCCGAGCATCCAGCCGACCAAGCCCGCGCCGCGATAATACCAACTCGCCAGAATCAACACCCACAACGGACCGGTCGACCACACGAGGATCGGTGAGAACCCCGTGTCATCTAGAAGCGAGACGGCAGAAAACGCGATCAACACCAAACCCGCCGTGACCCCAATGCGCTCAACCCATCCCACCACGGTCAGTACCTGAGACTCTGGCGTTTTTGCCTCAAACACCCAGTGCCGGATGGTTTTCAATGCCACCCACACCAGGCCAATGCAAAGAGCCCCGCCCCCGATGTCGCCAAGGCCCATGGAGAGCCAAGCATGCCCCCCGAGCGCACGATTTAGCGAGCCTTCCAAAGCAAACAGCACCACGTGCCCCAAGGCATTACAGAGCGCCGAGACCAGCACAAACAAAAACAATCGCGGAATACTGAGCTGGATCGACAAACTGATCCCCCCAATGCGTTCAACCAAGCGAAGTGCCACATAGGGGGCCAAGGCCGAAACGGCAGCAAAGCCCCATTCCGAGGCGGTCAACACGCCATCCAAGGACCAGGCCACAGCGAGGCTGCCCAAAAACAGACCCGGCACCGCCAGCCCCCGACCAATCAGCACCGCCAACACGCGGATGCCGTGCGGCAGGAACAATAAACTGATCCCGGGCAAGTAATCGTAGGATGCCAGTAGGCGCACCTGTAAAAAGAACGCCATACTGAACAAACCGGCAACCGCCAGGGTGAATCCAAATCGACTCGGAGTGCACCACGCGCGGGCCATCTTTGTACAATGAGTGAAAAACCACATGGGACAAGTATGACAGCAAAGATTTCAGTCTGGGACATCTGGATACGAATGGGGCATTGGGCGGTGGTCGCGGCCATTGCCTTTCAGTGGTTTTCAGGTGAGGACCTGGGCCTGATCGATGCCCATGCCACGGTGGGTATTTTACTCTTTGGCTGGGTGCTGTTTCGTGTAATTTGGGGCTTTGCCGGGCCCAAATACGCGCGCTTCGCCCAATTCGCGCCCAAGTCAGTAACGGCGCCCTTTGAGAGCGCGCGCGCCCTAGTCACCGCCACGCCCGAACCCACCCCCGGGCACACCGTCATCGGCGGCCTGGGTGTCTTCATCTTGTTGACCCTGATCGCACTGGCGGCACTGACCGGCATGGCGTCTTCGGATGATATTTTCTTTGATGGGCCTTTGGTGTCGTTGTTATCGAATGAATGGGTCGAGCTGGCGAGCCGGGCGCACCCGCGGGTGACTGATCTGTTATTGATCGTGGCAGGTCTCCACGTATTGGCCATCGCTTGGCATCAACTGATTATGAAAGAACCCCTACTGGCTGGAATGTGGCATGGCAAAAAGCCAGGACATGGGCACACGCCTGGCCAGCCACCCGCGAATTCACGGATGGTCTGGCTCAGGGGTTTTGTGTTTTTGATGCTCTGCCTCGGAGGCGCATACGGCCTCTTTGGCATTGCCATCGGATGGTAGGTTATTCCGCGCGGAAGTTGTCGTGACAGGACTTGCACGAACCGCCCATGGCTTTGACTGCCTGGCCGATTTGCGCTTTGTCTTGGCTGGCCACCGCGACCTGTAAGGCACCGGCCCGCTCTTCAAAGGTGGCCAGCTCTTTGGCAAATGCATCGGGCTCGTCCCAGATTTTGGCCAACGCGCGTGAGTTGTCGCTCATTGATCCGGCTGGGAAAGTCTCTTTGGCCAACCCAGCCAAAGCCGCCACGCGATCAGCCGCTTCAGCAAAACGGGCCTCGTCCATTGGACGCTTCTCACGCAGCATAGCCGCCATCACATCACCAAACTCATGCTTGACCACTTGCCAGTAGCTTTGACGAAACTCGATCTGGTCTTCGACGTCGGCCATCACCGCCGGTGCCACGAGGGCGCCTGCCATTAAACAGGTTGCTAATACACGCATCTTTTACCGTCCTTCTTTGGTAAAGTCTCACTCAGCACATCTGAGATGAGGATTCATAAGTGAATACGGGCGAACGCTGGCTTTTCAATTTAGCCGCCTTTGTGGTGATCGTAGCTGGGGTCAAAACGGCGAGCCCGATCATCGTCACCTTATTGGTGGCCTTATTTGTTGCCTTGGTGTGCGCACCCCTGTCGCTTGGATTGCAGCGCCGAGGCATGCCCACCGTACTCGCTGTACTCGTGGTATTGGTGTTGCTGTTGGCTCTGATCGCCGGGTTAAGCGCCGTCATCGGCGGGTCCGTCAATGCCTTCCGAGCGGCCATCCCCACGTATGAAGCGCGGCTGGCTGAACAACTCCAATCGCTATTGAGTCTAGCGGCGAGTTATGACATTCCCATTGACCCAAATCAAATTCGTCAATCGATTAGTTCCTCTGGGGTCTTCTCATTGATCTCGAATCTGCTTGCTGCGCTGGGTGGCTTATTAACCAACGGCTTCCTGATTTTGCTGATCGTCGTGTTCATTTTGATGGAAGCCGCCTCGATGCCTGAGAAGGTGCGCGTGGCCTTTAACCGAAAAGAGCAGGAGCCCTTCGAAGCCTTCACCCAGTTCATGGGGCACTTAAACAAGTACCTTGCGATCAAAACCTTTGTCAGCATTCTGACCGGGGTCACCGCCGCACTCTGGTGCCTGTATTTAGACATCGACTTCCCCTTGGTGTTGGGCCTCATCGCCTTTTTGTTGAACTACATCCCAACGCTCGGTTCGATCATTGCGGCCGTCCCGGCGGTGATGCTCGCCTTCATGCAGTTTGGCCCGAGTGTTGCGGGCATCACCGCACTCGGTTATGTGGCCATCAACGTCGGCTACGGCAACGTCATGGAGCCTCGACTACAGGGTCGCGGGCTTGGTTTATCCCCCATGGTGGTGTTCTTGTCATTGATCTTCTGGGGCTGGCTCTTGGGGTTGGTTGGCATTCTGCTCGCGGTGCCTTTAACCATGACCGCAAAGCTCGCGTTTGAAGAGACGCCACGCTATCGCTGGCTTGCCACTTTATTGGGTCCAGAGCGCCCTGCCCGGGCCCTTGAGAAGTCCTCAGACTAATGCGTAAGGGACATTTATGCTGCACCCGCTAAACTCTGCCCGCAGCCTGAGAAGGAATGCATGTGACCACGGCTGAGATAGAGAAGATCGTCATGCTGGTGTGTATCACCGGCTTAGTGGGCTACATGGGATTCATTGTAGTCGATTTGGCAAAACGATCCGGTGCGGGCAAGTTGGGACTCTACATCCTTCTCGGCGTTCTGATG
>CAJXXD010000038.1 GCA_913062835.1 uncultured Gammaproteobacteria bacterium | reverse complement strand
CGGCTTCTGAATATTCGCCTTCGCAGTTTTCACGCACCACCACAAAATCAATGTCTTCAGGTCCTCGATTGGCCAGCGGGGACGTGATGCCCTTCAACAGCCGAACCGGCCGGATATTGACGTATTGCTCAAACTGACGACGAATTGGAATCAACAGACCCCACAAGGACACATGATCCGGCACGCTCGGGAAGCCCACAGCCCCTAAATAGATCGCATCAAAAGGCCGCAATTGCTCTAACCCGTCCTCAGGCATCATCGCCCCAGTTTCTAGGTAGGTTTGGCATGACCATGGAAATTCTGTGAACTCCAGCTCAAAGCCAAAACGCTCAGCGGCTACTTGGCCCACGGCAATCCCGGCAGGGATCACTTCGGTGCCAATGCCGTCACCTGGAATCGATGCAATACGAAGTTTTTTCATGATAACCTACTGTTTTAATTGATTAATTATTGATCAACCGTGTCGCATGGACGCCCTGACGCTGAGGTAGACGATGGCACAAGATTCACCACACATCCCTGCAGGATGGAGCCGCATTTCACGCGACGGCGTAGAGATGCTGTCACGCACGTTCTCGTTTGACAATTTTAGTTCGGCCATGGCCTTCGCCGGACGGGTCGGTGAGGCCGCTGATGCGGCCGATCATCACCCTGAATTGATCGTCGCATGGGGCCGTGTGACGGTGCTTTGGTGGTCGCATGATCACGGAGGCATTACCGACCGCGATATTTCGCTTGCCGAGACCACAGATCGGTTGTATTCATAGCGCCGCATTTGAATCGGTTGCCCGGGGGGGCTCATGCGGATTGCATTTTTGGTGGCTGACTGGGCAGACATGACCCCGGGCAAAAGCTCCACGTTGACGATGATTCGTGAGTCTGTGGCTCGGGGTCATCGCGTGTATATTTTGTACCCAAGAAATTTGACTGTTCGGGACAATGTAGCCTATGGCTTCGCCCGTCGGATCACTGTGGAGGGCAAGGTGCCCGATACGGTGCCTGCGTTTTATAAACGTGTCAGTTTTTCTGAAAAAATGGTGCCTTTACACTCCTTGGATGCGATCTTCGTGCGTCGCGATCCGCCCCTTGACCCGATCGTATTGAACTTCTTGGACTCCATTAAGGCCGAGACTGTGGTGTTAAACGACGTCGACGGTATCCGTAAGGCGAACAATAAGATTTATACCACCAGTTTCCATGCTGTCGGCAGCGAGTACCTGCCGGAGACCTATGTCTCGAAAAACAAAGAATACCTAAAGCGCATCATCCGTGAATCAGAGCGCGAGTGCTGGATTCTGAAGCCACTCGATGGATCTGGTGGCCGTGGTGTGATCTTGTTGGAAACCAAGGCGCAAAGTTCTTTGAACTCGTTGTTGGATTTCTATATCGACAGTAACCACGGACAGAGCAATTACGTGATTCTCCAAGAGTATTTGGAGGCGGTTCGCGAAGGGGATGTGCGTGTGTTGATGCTGGGCGGTGAATATATTGGGGCGTACCAGAGACGACCGGCTGATGACGATATTCGTGCCAATATCCATGCTGGAGCGACCGCACACTCCGTGAAATTGACCGAGGAGCAGCACATTCTTTTACGAAAGATTGGCCCGCAGCTGATGGCCGATGGCTTGCACTTTGTCGGGCTTGATTTGATCGGCAACAAACTTCTCGAGGTCAACGTATTGAATCCAGGCGGCATCACCAACATCAACCGCCTGTCTAGGAAACGCTTGGAAAAGAAGGTGATCGACTACGTTGAGCGCTTGGTATCCGAGCGCCACGCAAAGCAGTCTGAGTTAGAACTCCGGCTCAGCCGTCTGGCTGAATTGCGCCAGCACCTTGACGCCGCACCTTAAGCGCGGACGTCAATCAAGATCCGTCCGGCCACCTGATTGTTGATCAGTTGCTCGGCCGTTTCTTCCACTGCAGACAGTCCAATCGTCCGCGTGCTGCCATCGATCTGTTCAGGGGTCATGTTTTCAGACAGCATCTGCCAAGCACGCGTTCGGGTTTCAGCCGGTGCGTGCACTGAATCCACACCCTGCAAGCGCACATTGCGAAGAATGAACGGGAATACAGTGGTATTCAGCTGAATGCCACCGGCGTTACCAGTGGCGGCAACAATCCCACCGTATTGCATTTGGGCAATCAGGGTCGCCAGGCATTGGCCGCCCACGGTGTCGATCGCACCGGCAAACCGTGTGCTCTCTAACGGCTTGGCGTCGCGCATAAATTCAGAGCGATCGAGTACTTCGCTTGCCCCCAGCGATTTAAGGCGAGGTGATTCTGAATCGCGTCCGGTGATGGCATGCACCTCATACCCTAAGGTGGCCAGTACGGTGGTGGCGACACTACCGACACCGCCACTGGCTCCAGACACTGCAATGGGGCCGTCAGCGGGCTTCAGATCGCTGTCGAGAAGCGCCAGCACACACAACATACCGGTCAACCCGCCGGTACCAAATTGCATGGCGCGCCGGCTGTCTAACCCAGATGGGGTTTTCACCAAATACGAGCCCGGTACGCGGACACGCTCAGCCATCCCTCCGGTATGGGTTTCTCCCACCCCATGGCCTGTCAGGATCACGTGCTCACCGGGTGCAAATTCGGGGTCGTCTGATTCGAGCACCACACCGGCGGCATCGATACCTGGGATCATAGGGAATTGGCGGATAATTTTGCCCTTTCCGGTGATGGCCAAGGCATCTTTGAAGTTCAGTGAGCTGTACTCATTGGCGATCAGTACATTGCCTGTGGAGAGATCGTGCGCCGTGAGCGATTCGAGTCGAACGTCTGGGGCGGAGGTATCGGATTGGTGTAGACGCAGTGCGCGAAATTCAGTCATGGGGGATTCCTTTTGTTATGGATCCCATGGTACTGAGCTTGCGCCAAAAGAAAAGGGGAACCGAAGTTCCCCTTTTGCGCTAGTCAAGTCGAAAGCAATTAGTGCTTAGTTGCTGACTCGATTGCGCCTTTAACGATGTTAGACGCTTCGTCGCGGCTCTTAACCAAAGTTTCCTGAGAAACTTTAGCAGCGTCGATCAAGCGAGCTTGCAAGCCCTGGAGGTATGACTTCTGCGTTTCAACAGCAGCAGCCATATCCTTCTGAGATGACAATGCTTTGGCCTGCTCCATTGCACCTTCAACCAATTCTTTAACCAGCGCAGTTTGCTGCTCAACCAGAGCTTCAACAGTCGCCTTGTTCACTTCGAACAGGTCAGTCATTGGCTTCATGGCAGTTTCGTATGACTTCATGTCAAACGCTTGCTTCATGTTGTTCTGCATGTCTTCGATCATTTTTGCGTACATGGGATTTCTCCTATCAATATTTGTGCGGCGCACAAGATTTGAGGAAAAGATATCATGTTGCAGTGCAGCGTCAACATTTTTTTGTGCAATGCATCAAAAAAAGTGTCAGTCTTTGGTCGAATCCTTCGGGCCGAGCATCGACTTGGACATGGATTCCCACATTTTCATGTTTTCTTCGGTCATCTTTTGCAACATGCCAATCGGTGTCGCACTCATGACAGTCCGCACCTGCTCTTGCATGGTTTCCTGCTGATTTAAGAAGAACGAGATGGATTGTTCGAGGAAGTGAGCCATGTTGGTCTGCATCCCCGATCCGTAGAACCGGATCAGATGCGCCAACACTTCATTGGTCAGCACATGTTCGCCCGCATCATTTTCCTGCTCCATGATGATTTGCAGGAGAATGGAGCGCGTCAGATCGTCGCCACTTTTGGAGTCGACCACACGGAACCGCTCGTGGGCTAGAACCAAATCGCGGACGTTATCGATGGTCACATAACAGCTCTGTGAGGTGTCATAGAGACGACGATTGGGGTATTTTTTCAATGTCCGCATGGTTTGCTCACATTTTTTGACTGATTATGACGAACTCTAACCACATTCGGGCCGCAGCGCAAAAGGATTAAGGGGCGCCACTTGCAGGGATTACAAGGGATTCCATTCGACGACCCGGAGTGGCTTCAAGCCTGGCTTGCCCGCATCAACAGCGAGAGCGAGTTGCTTCAGTTTGTCGGTCCCATGGACTTTACCAATCTCAGTGAGCGCTTATCTGCCTTATCTATTGAAGACCCAGTCCGCTTTAAGGCGTTGACCACAGATGCTTTGCCTCAGGCGCTTCTGTCGCTTTTTAGTGTGGTTCGAGATGAGGCCGAAAGCCGTCGAGTGCTTGATGAGTTATTGGAGCACTACCCTGAGCTCTCAGGCATCGATCGGGGGCAGGTGCTCTGGCTTTGCCGGCAATTAAAAGATGCCGATCGCTTGTTAGATGTGGTGAAGGAGTCGCTGGACCCAGAGCGTTTGAATCTCGCGCAAGGCCTCGAGAATTGGCAAGTGGACCTTAAAAGTGGCGCGATGCTTCCGGATACGTTGCGGCCAGATGCGTTCGAGCTGGGTGTTAATTTGGCACAAACGCCTGGCGATGTGGTGTTTGAGAACCAATTGTTTCAGTTGATCCAGTATCGGCCCACCACAGAGACCGTGCATGCGCATCCGGTGTTACTCATTCCAGCGTATGTGAACCGGTATTACATTTTAGACCTCACTCCCGAAACATCCTTAGTCCGATGGCTGGTGGATGCCGGACACACGGTGTTTCTGATCAGTTGGGTGAATCCGACTGCACTCCTTTCGCAATATGACATGACACACTATGTGTTAGATGGGGCCTTGGCTGCGCTGGATCAGATCGACCGCATGATGCCGCGCACCCAGGTGCAATTGATGGGGTACTGCGCGGGGGGCGTCATTGCATCGATTCTTGCGGCTTGGCTCAGTGCGCGAGGCGAAGAGCGCGTTGCATCGCTCACTCTATTGACCACGCTATTGGATTATGAGGAGGCCGGACCTCTCGGGCAGTTGGTCTCTGAAGCGCGCCTTTCCGCATTACGCGAACCCTTGACCAAACTGGGCTATTTGCCGGCTGAATTAATGCTTCGAACTTTTGCCAGCCTAAGACCTCATGACCTGCTGGTTGGTCGTTTCTTATCGGCTTACTTCCGGGGTGAGCGCGGTAAACCTTTTCCCTTGCTTCACTGGCTAGGTGACGGGACCCGCACGCCGGCGGCCCTGGTCATTTGGACGCTCGAGCACTTGTATCTGCACAATCGATTGGTGGATACGCCATCCCTGGTGGTGGCGGGGCAACCGATTGACTTGTCGCAGATTAAGGTGCCTGTCTTTTTGATGGCCGCGGAACAGGATGAGATTTCACCGTGGCAAAGCGTCATGCGCTCTGCCGCACACTTTGGAGGCGAAGTCACGGCCGTGCTGGGTCAAGGCGGGCACAATGCGGGCGTGATTCATGACCCCACAAAGCCCAAGCGCGGCCATTATGTCTTGGATCCGACTCATGCAGTTGAGTTGTCATCTCAAACACTCAAGACAGGCAGTTGGTGGCCGACTTGGGGCGAGTTTCTAGCGGCCCATGGAGGCGAGATGGGGAGTCCGATCGAACCGGGTGGCGGGCTCCGTCCAGTGATCGAACCCGCCCCCGGTCGCTACGTCAGTCAACGATAAATCGACTTATTTCATTGTTGGCATTGAAAACTCAGGACCTGCGCGAAGACCGGTCGGCCAGCGTGCGGTGATGGTTTTCATGCGGGTGTAGAAACGCACGCCATCCGGTCCGTGCATGTGCAGTGGACCAAATAGACTCCGCTTCCAACCACCGAAACTGTGAAATGCCATAGGCACAGGGATGGGGACGTTAACGCCCACCATGCCCACCTGCACATTCTCGGTGAACTGGCGTGCTGTATCACCGTCGCGGGTAAAGATGGCGGTGCCATTGCCATACTCGTGCGCATTGATCAGCTCAAGGGCTTCGGCATAACTGTTTACACGAACGACCGACAAGACCGGTCCAAAGATTTCTTCTTCGTAGATCCGCATGCCCGGTTTGACGTGATCAAACAAGGTGGGACCGACAAAGTAACCATTCTCGGCACCCTGGGGTGCAAATCCGCGTCCATCAACCACCAAGGTGGCGCCTTCACTGACGCCTTGGTCGATGTAGCTGAGTACCTTATCGGCGTGTTCACGCGTCACCAAGGGGCCCATATGCGGCTCTGGGTCTGTGTTCAGTCCTGGCCCGACCTGCATGGTTTCGATTTCACGGGTGAGGTCAGCCACTAAGCGGTCTGCTACCGAATCGCCCACACAGACGGCTACTGAAATCGCCATGCACCGCTCACCGGCCGAGCCGTATGCGGCACCAATCAGTGAGTTCACCACTTGCGAGGGGTCCGCATCGGGCATGATGACCATGTGATTTTTTGCGCCGCCGAGGGCCTGCACGCGCTTACCATGGGCGCTGGCTGTCGAGTAGATGTACTCGGCAATCGGCGTCGATCCGACAAAACTCACCGCCTGAATTCGCGGGTCGGTCAAAAGTACGTCAACCGCTTCTTTATCGCCGTTGACGATGTTGAATACGCCATCGGGAAGCCCTGCTTCCTTCAATAGCTCTGCCAATCGGTAGGTCGTAGTAGGGTCCTTCTCTGAGGGCTTCATGACAAAGGTATTCCCGCAGGCAATGGCCACTGGGAACATCCACATCGGCACCATAGCTGGGAAGTTGAACGGGCTAATGCCTGCACAGACACCCATCGGCATCATCATGCTGTAGCTATCCACTTCGCGACCCACATTAAGGCTGTGCTCGCCTTTTAAGAGGTGCGGAATGCCGCATGCAAATTCCACCACTTCCAAACCGCGCGTGAGCTCGCCCAACGCATCGGAATAGACTTTGCCGTGTTCTGCGGTGATTAGGGTCGCCAACTCCTCGGCATGAGCCTCAACCAGGGCTTTGAACTTGAACAGGATACGCGCTCGGTTCAGCGGTGTGACTTGGCGCCAGCTTTCAAACGCGGTCTCGGCGACTGCGATCGCCGCCCGGGTTTCATCTGCCGATGAGAGTGCGACACACTTTGCTTGCTCGCCCGTGGCAGGGTTGTATACCGCTGCGGTGCGTCCTGAGTGCGAGGCGCTTGCCTCACCATTGATAAAATTGCCGAGCGTGATCATGGGGGATCTCCTTGTGTTTTTCTGTATTAAATAATTTCAAATTTGATTAATCAACGTAATAAATTTACATTATGAACTATCAAAATTGATTGCTCATAGAGGGATGGGTGTCGGCATTTCAGTGGGAAGAAGCGCGCTATTTTCTGGCGGTGGCCAGGGCGGGACAAATAAAGCGGGCAGCGACCCAGCTTGGAATCTCTGCAATCACCTTGTCGCGACATTTGGCGCATCTGCAATCAAAGGCTCAAGCGCAGTTATTCTACCGACACCCTCAAGGGGCCCGTCTGACAGACGACGGCGTACGTTTGATGGAGCATTTGG
>CAJXXD010000037.1 GCA_913062835.1 uncultured Gammaproteobacteria bacterium | reverse complement strand
AGTTGGTCGCCACACAGAGTCGGTTTGCGGCGCCGACCGTGGTGAGCTACCGGAGCCTGTTTGAGGCTGAGCTCGGGATCAATCCGCATGCCACAGACGCACGCGAACTGGCTTATCCGGCTAGTGATCTCGTAGGGGCCAAAACGGCCGCCTCCTTAGACGACGACAGTCTATTAAACCTGCTGTTTTCCCATCGGATCGAGCCACAGTTGATGAACCATATCGTCGTTGATTTCCCTGAGATTCAGGCGGCTTTGGCACAGGTTAAGATTTCGGCGGAAGGGGACCGCGTGGCGCGTCGCGCCGAGCTGTATTTGGATGGTGTGGAAATTGCCAATGGATACCATGAGCTCACGGATGCCGACGAACAGCGGGCTCGGTTTGCCGATGATCAGGTAAAGCGTGCGCAATTTCATCGGCCTGGTGTACCCACAGACGAAGCCTTGTTGTCTGCGTTGACGGCCGGCTTGCCAGACAGTTACGGTGTTGCCCTCGGTGTCGACCGTTGGGTGATGGTGAATCTAGGCGCCCGTCGTTTGGCTGAATGCATGAGTTTTTGGGAGTCTCCATGAAAGATCCACACAATCTGATTTGGATTGATTTGGAAATGACCGGGTTGTCGCCGGAGCAGGATCGAATTATCGAAATTGCCACGGTCGTCACTGACAAAGACTTAAATGTGCTTGCCGAGGGTCCGGTGTTTGCTGTCTCTCAGCCTGGCACTCTATTGGATGGCATGGATGCTTGGAACACCGAGCAACACGGTCGCTCCGGACTGACTGAGCGAGTGCGTGCCTCGAATGTGACCGAAGCCATGGCGGAGGCCGAGACGCTGGCATTTTTGGCGGAATATGTGGCGCCGAAGACGTCACCGATGTGCGGTAACTCCATTTGCCAAGATCGTCGGTTTTTGGCCCGTTATATGCCCACTCTGGAAGCATTTTTCCACTACCGAAACTTAGATGTTTCGACCCTCAAAGAACTGGCTAAGCGCTGGAAACCGGATGTGCTCAAAGGCATCACGAAGTCAGGGACTCATTTGGCACTGGCCGATGTGCACGAGTCCATCAACGAACTCAAACACTATCGGACGGCGTTTCTTTCGCTCGATTCTTAAGGGTGTTGAGCGCCCATTGAATGTGGGCATCCAAGACGTCCCCATGTTGCCCCAAGCGAGCCGCCAGCGCTGACATCGCTGACTCGGTGACCGGTCCGTTGCCAAGCCCAATGGCCACATTCTCCAAAAATTTCACATACCCTGCTCGGCGAATGGGGCTGCCCTCGGTGAGGGTCAAGAAGGTCGCCTCGTCCCAACGGAAAAGGGTCTCGAGATCGATGTCCTCAAGCCCATGGCGTGGCAGGAAAGCAGGATCGCCTGTCCGCGTGTATCGATTCCAGGGACACACCAACTGGCAATCGTCGCATCCAAACACTCGGTTGCCCATGGGTGCTCTCAGTGGCTCAGGAATCTCTCCTTTGTGCTCGATGGTCAAGTACGAAATACAGCGGCGGGCGTCGAGCCGATAAGGCGCCACAAAGGCCTCAGTGGGGCATATGTCCAAACAGGCTGTGCAGGACCCACACCGAGGTGTTTCTTGGGTCTCAGTGAGGGGTAGCGGACAGTCAGTGAACAGCTCGCCTAAGAAAAACCAACTGCCTCCATCGCGCGACAGCAGGAGGGTGTGTTTACCGATCCAACCGAGACCGGCCTTTTCAGCGAGGTGCTTTTCCATAATAGGCGCGGAGTCACTGAACACCCGATAACCGTGAGGGCCGACCCGTTCGGTGAGCCAACTGGCCAACTGATTGAGTCGTTTTCTAAACAGCTTGTGATAGTCCCGACCGAGGGCATACCGTGAGATGTAGGCTTTTTCAGGGCGCTTAAGAACCGCCCATTCGTCGCCTGCGGTCGGTCGGTAGTCGAGGCTGACTGAAATAACCCGCTGGGTCCCTGGTACTAGGGCTTTAGGGTCTTCCCGAAGGGGTTGATGCGTCTCCATCCAACCCATTGAGCCGTGAAGCCCTTCATCAAGCCATTGCTGTAGAAAGGGGCTGTGAGCAGTGACATCGGTGTCGGTCACACCGATGCGTGCAAATCCTAATCGTTGGGCTTCATCGGTCAGCGCCTGCAGGATTTCAGCTGATTGGTGCCAAGAGGTCTCCATGACCTGTACACTAACAGAGTCGTAATAAAGCGGAACCCACAGATGCGCATTGAGTTGGTCGACGAAGCGATGACCCGTAAGCTCGGTAAAGCACTGGCAAAAAGCTGTCCAAAGTCGCCTTTCTTGGTGACCTTAACCGGCCACCTAGGCGCCGGAAAAAGCCATTTGGCGCGGGCCTTTTTGAAAAAACTCGGTGTCACAGATGCCGTTCCCTCCCCGACCTACACCCTGTGTGAGACCTACCCGATCAGTAAAAAGTTAACCGTATCCCATATGGATCTTTATCGCTTAGAAGACCCTGAAGAACTTGAGTACTTTGGGTTTCGTGATCTGCTGGATCATCAAGGGCTTCTGATTGAGTGGCCCGAACGGGCGGGTCCGTTGTTGCCAACGGCTGACTTGGATGTGCATTTGATGTGGCACGACGTGGGTCGTCTGTGCGTGATGAGTGCGCAAACGAAAAAGGGCCAGCGCTGGCTCGACGAACTCAAGGTGCCAAGCGCCGCATGAGACAACTTGCCTTTTTTTGGATCCTCTGTGCCCTGCCAAGCCTGGGTTGGGCGATTGGCTTGGAGACAGTCCGGGGGTCGGTGACCCAAGACAGTTCACGTGTTGTCCTCGAGTTCTCAGGTCCGCCCACATTCAGCTACTTCGATCTCGATAACCCCGAACGGTTGGTGGTCGATGTCCGAAACTTAAATCCACAAACGGCCGAACAAATTCGAATTGCCAACGATTCACGGATCAGTCGCGTCAGAAGCTCTTCACGAGACGGCGGTACGCGATTGGTTTTTGACCTAACCGGCGATTATCGAACCAACGTGTTTGCGCTTGATCCCACAGGCGGCGTGGCTGCACGGCTGGTCGTCGATGTCATTGGCTATGTGGCGGGTGAGGCGCAAGTGCGTGATGTGCCGGTGACGGATACGCCTGAACCCCCGGTGCAAAAGCGCGACATTGTCATTGCCGTCGATCCAGGACATGGTGGAAAAGACCCGGGCGCCTCGAGTTATGGGGTGGTTGAAAAAGAGGTAGTGCTCGAGATTTCGAAGCGAATCGCTCGTCGGTTTCAGAATGAACCGGGCTACCGAGCCATACTGACTCGAAGTGACGATCGGTTTATCAAACTCTCCGATCGGCCTCGAAAAGCGCGCGAAGCCGGGGCAGACTTTTTCGTCTCGATCCACGCCGATAGTTTTCCTAAAAACCGAAATGTACGCGGCTTTGGGGTGTTTGCCTTGTCGCTTCGAGGGGCTAATTCCGAATTGTCTAAGTGGCTGCAAAATACCGAGAATGCGGAGGATTTGGCCGGTGGGGTAGATCTCGGTGACGTCGACGATGACACGCGCCAGGTGCTTTTGAACATGTCGATGGATTCTGCAATTCGGATCTCAAAGCAAGCCGGCGAAGGGTTATTAAATGAGTTTCGCCGTGTTGGGCGTGTGCATAAAAAATCCTTGGGCCTGGCCAACTTTGTGGTGTTGAGAAATCCGGATATGCCCTCGTTATTGGTTGAGACAGGTTTCTTATCCAACCGGTCTGATGCTGAGAGGCTCTCCAATGCGCGAGAGCAAGAGAAGATTGCCGAGGCTATATTCCGCGGGATTACGGGTTACTTTGAACGAAACCCACCGGCCAACACCTACGTGGCTTGGCGCAAACAAAACATAGGAAGCCAAGTGACGGTCGAGGTCAAACGGGGTGACAGCTTGTCTTTGATTGCCGCTCGGTACGGTTTGTCAGTTCAGGCGCTGAAAGAATTTAATGGATTGGATAGCGATGTAATTCGTCTGGGTCAGACCCTAGAGGTGCCAGTGGCACCGCGGTAGGATACCGAGATGAAACCTCTGTCGTTTGATATTCGAAATCTTCCATTTGCCGGTACCGTCACTCGATGGCATTCAGTGAATTGCCATCGCTATCCGTCGGTGGCTGAACATTCCTGTTTGGTGGCCCTGTATGCACGTGAGATCGCGTCGCGCGTGTTGCCCGATATGTCGGCTGAAGACCAGGTGCTTTTGTACGAATTGGCTCTGATGCATGATCTTTCCGAGGTGGTCACTGGGGATATGCCCTCCCCGATCAAGCGGGAATTGAAAAAGGTCTTTCCACCGGGTGAGTCGCCGATTGATAAGCTTGAGGCATCTATTTGTCCCGATGCCGCGGAGCGTGAGCATCAGGCGACCCAACATCGGCCGCATGTGTATTACTGCGTCAAACTCTCTGACATCCTCGATGCCATGGTCGTGATTAAGCAAGAAGGCAAAGGACCGGTTGCAGAGGTGATTGAGAAAGAACGGACCGCTGCCTTTGAGGCCTTATTGATGAAAGCGCAAGCGGAGTATCCTGACGGAAACTGGTCGCGTGCGCATGAGGTGCGAGAAGCGGTCATGAGTCTGACACACGTGCAAATCGATGAAATCTAAGGCAGCTTCGATTGAGGTCTTATCACCCCGGCTAGCCAATCAGATCGCCGCAGGAGAGGTGGTTGAACGTCCTGCCAGCGTCTTAAAAGAGTTGATCGAAAATGCACTTGATGCAGGAGCCTCGCAGATTGATGTGGAGGTTGAAGCGGGTGGCATTGCACGCATTCGCGTACGAGACGATGGGGTCGGTATAGAGGCCGAGCAGCTCCCCCTCGCGTTATCGCGCCATGCGACCAGTAAGATTCATGATTTGGATGACCTTGAGGCGGTAGCCACTTTGGGCTTCCGGGGAGAAGCCTTGGCCTCGATTGCCTCGGTGTCTCGGTTGGATTTGATTTCGGCGACCGAGGGCGCGGCGGCGGCTCAAGTGTCAGTTGAAGGCCGGGATATGCGGCCCGTGGTGGGCGCAGCCGCTCACCCTCGCGGTACGACCGTGGATGTCCGTGATCTGTTCTTCAATACGCCGGCTCGGCGGAAGTTTTTGAAAACGGAAAAAACCGAATTCTCACACCTCGATACCGTGTTGGTCCGTCAAGCACTGGCGCGGTTTGACGTCGGGTTTCGGTTGGCACATCAGGGTCGGGTCACGCGTCAATTGCCAGCAGCGACCAGTGACCCCGCGAAACTGGAGCGAGTGCGGACCCTGTTAGGCCGTGACTTTATGGAGGCAGCAGTGCCTGTGGCGGTGGACGCGATCGGACTGTCGGTCAGCGGTTGGGTCTGTCAGCCGACCTATAATCGCGCGCAAGCGGATTGCCAATACGTGTTTGTTAACGGCCGGATTGTGCGCGACAAACTGATTTCAGCTGCACTCAGACAAGCGTATCGGGACGTATTATTCCATGGGCGTCATCCCTGTTACCTGCTCTATCTTTCGCTCGATCCCGCTCAAGTGGATGTCAATGTGCATCCCACCAAACATGAGGTGCGATTTAGGGACAGCCGACTGATTTTCGATTTTTTACTCAAAGCGGCGAGCCGCGCCTTGGCCGATGTGAGACCGGCTGAGCCTCAGGGGATGACTCACACCTCGAGCGAAATTAGCGCGGCTGAGGAAGCCCCCCAGTGGCAAACTTCTCTCGGGTTGGGTGCGCGACAAGACCGCGGTGGTTCCGACGTCTTAGCGGCCCTTATGCAACCGCCCACGGTTGAGTCAGGAGTTGAGCGGCCCAATGTGGTCGATCCGGTCATCGCCCATGAATCAACGGGCGAAGTGCCTCCTTTGGGATATGCCATCGCGCAGCTGCACGGTATCTACATTTTGTCCCAGAGTGCGCAGGGTTTAGTGGTGGTGGATATGCATGCCGCTCATGAACGGATTACCTATGAGGCATTAAAGGCGGCGATGGATGCGAAAAAGCTGGTCAGTCAGCCATTATTGATTCCTCTGTCGCTGCATGTGAGTGATCGTGAAGCGGCACTGGTCGAAGAGGCGGATCCTTTATTTTCTGAGTTTGGATTGTCGGTGCACCGAACCGGCCCAGAAAGTATCCGGATTGATCAGGTGCCGGCTATTTTATCTCAGGCCAATCATGCTGATTTAGTGCGCGATGTGCTCAGTGATCTAGCAGAGCTTGGGGTATCCGATCGCATTGTGGCGGCGCGGGATCAGCTGCTCTCCACCATGGCATGCCATGGGTCAGTGCGCGCCAATCGCCATCTGACGATTACCGAGATGAACGCGTTGCTTCGGGACATTGAGGCCACAGAGCGAGCGGGCCAGTGTAACCATGGACGCCCCACTTGGACGTCCATGAGTCTTCACGAACTCGACCGGCTGTTTTTACGCGGTCGCTGATTACTCGCCGGTTGCTAAGATTCGAATCACACCGCGTGGGCGCGAATTCACGTTCTGCACCAGGGCGGTGGGCTGACTGAAGAGGGTGGTCTCTGCGCCAAAGTTATCGACCACCACGGCACGCGCGCGGACCAAACGATTCACTTGGCCCGCATTGAGGACCAGCCCATTGCCGGCGGATTCAGAGATCGCCGTCCATACACGGCCATTTTCCGACGACTCCCAGGTGGTGCGGACATTGGCAATGCCGTCTTCGTCACGAAGGTTGTCGGTGGATACGGTCAGTTGTTCGCCTTTACGTGCAATGCCATCGATGACCACTTGGCCCTCGACTGGGTCGTCTAAGTTTTGCACCACATTGGTGGCTGCGGTCATGAGTGTCTCACGGGTTCCGAATGCATCGACATAGGTCAAACTGGCTCGGTAAGCGTAGCCCACTTCAGGTTGGTCGAGACGCAACAACGCGGGATTGCCCCCATTTTTATTAAAGGGCGCCCAATTCATCCCATCCACCGAACGCTCCCATTGATACTGGAAGGGGCCGAGGCCGTCTTCGTCGGATATCCCGGCGATTTCAATACGGAGCGTGCTGTCTTCGATCAGTGAACCGCTGATACGAGGCAACCCTTGTGGTAGGTCATTGACGTTACGAACAGGGCCGGTCGGTGCGGTTTCAATCACTTCCAAGGTGCCCTGCCCATCTACGTACTGAATCACCACACGGAGCGATTGACCCACATGGACCTGGCGTGGTGTGAAGGATTGGGACACGGCGCCGTCGATACTCTGCCAGCTGCCGGATGCCGTTTGCGCCTGCCATTGCACACTGAGGGTCCCTAAGCCGTCCTCATCAAACAGGGTGGAGATATCGATGACCAACGGTTGATCTTCGAGCGGTCCGTCTGCTTGGGTCGCGACAGGCTCTTCGGGCTCAGCAGGGACAGGTTCAGCGGGCGCGGTAAAGCTCGTGGCCGGCTCGACTGGACGCTCGTCAATGGGGGCG
>CAJXXD010000036.1 GCA_913062835.1 uncultured Gammaproteobacteria bacterium | reverse complement strand
GCAGAAAGTGCTGCAGCAACGATTGCTGAGCTGAGAACGTTAAGTTTCTTCATATAATTCTCCAATGGATGTGGGGAGGGGCCAAAGCCCAACCAGTTATTACCGAAGTAACCTTGGTATAGTAGGGTTCAGGTCCATAAAAACCAATAACCTGACCGCGGGCTCAATTCCTTATCGTTTCTCGTCCGCCAGCGCGTCACCTGATAAATCAATCGACCAAAGCCCATTTATTGCATCTGGCACAGCGAGCGGCTCTGTCTGCGGTTTGATCCTCAGGTTCAGCTCAAGCTATCAAAACCGCCCACGACAGACTTGAGCTGGTCAGAACTCGAGGAAAACCTCTTGATCAAAGTGAACAAGTTAGACGCGAAACCGGGCCAGTCTCGACTCGAGGGCTGCGCTATTTCATCCACCTAAAAATTTAACGAATTCGTCATAGGTCCTTCACAGCACCGTCATTGAAAACGCAAACACTTCATGCATCTACTGGAGAAGATGTTATGCAAGAACAGTTGACAAAGTTATACCACGGGTTACTTGATCGCGCCCCGGATGAGCGAGGCTTCGAATTTTGGTTGGAGGGCTTAAATGCGGGATCCTTCACCCTCGAGGGCGTCATCGGGTCGTTTTTATCGTCACGCGAATTCGTCACCGCCTTAGATACCAATACAACCAATGCAGCATTCGTTGAGATGGTGTACTCCCGGGTACTCGACCGGTCCGCTGACCAAGAGGGTCGAGACTACTGGTTGAACGAATTAGACACAGGCATCATCAGCCGGTCTGGATTTGTCGCAAGCGTGCTGGAAAGTGAAGAATTTACTGCAACTCCACTGCCTGCGCTTGCATTTGAACCAGGTGCATACGAGCCATCGGCATTTCAATTTGGAGTAGCCAGCGGCGACCCCACTGCGAACGCCGTCATTTTGTGGACACATGTTTCAACATCTGCAGCAAATGAAACCGTCACCGTTCAGGTTGCCACTGATGAAAACTTCGAAAATGTAGTCGGTGCGCAAACTGCAACTGCGTCTGCATCGGAGGACTATACAGTTAAGGTCGACTTCCAGGGGTTGGACGCCGGGACTGAATACTTTTATCGATTTGTGGCCGCTGATGGTGAAATGTCATCCACCGGTCGAACCAAAACCCTCCCAAGTGGTGACGTTTCCCAGGTTGATTTAGCAGTGTTTTCCTGCGCCAACTATCCGGCAGGATTTTTCAACGCCTATGCTGAGGCTGCCGTGCGCAAAGAATATGATGCCCTGTTGCATCTCGGAGACTACATTTACGAGTATGGGACTGGCGAATACGCCACGGATAATGCAGCCGAATACGGCCGCGTCCCATCGCCGACGCATGAGATCTTGACCGCGAGTGATTATTCACTGCGGTACAAGCAATACCACTCAGACGGTGACCTCCAGGATCTGAGAGCGTCTGCACCGATGATCGCCATCTGGGATGATCATGAAACAGCAAACGACAGCTATCGGACAGGCGCTGAAAATCATGATGTTGCGACCGAGGGGGATTGGATCACTCGACGGGATACAGCGCTTGAGGCGTACTACAACTGGATGCCAATTCGTGAGCCGGTTGATGCCGATACAGGTCTTGAAAATGCATATCGTTCGTTTGATTTTGGTGACTTACTGTCACTTCATATGCTTGAGACACGTCTCATCGCTCGCGATCCAACGCGCGGCGATTTACCCTTAACCGCCATCCCGAATAAGTTTGCAACCTATACCTCGGATCCAGCGGTGTTGGTGTCTGACCTCACCAATTACGCCACCCTTCCAGAAGGAACGGATTTAACAGATCCTGCCACCCTGGGAGCCCTCTCGGCCAATACCGATTTGCTGGTACAAACAGCGATCACTGCGTTACTGGCTGAAGCGCAAGATGCGGATCGGTCTTTATTGGGGGATACACAATTGGCTTGGCTCTCCAATGAAGTGGCCAGCTCAAACGCGACCTGGCAAGTCCTCGGCCAACAAGTCCTGATGAATCAAATGTACATTCCATCGGCGCTCTTGTTAGATCAAACAGGCACTGCCACAGCAGCATTTGGCACGATCCTTCAGAAACTCGCGACTGGGACTGAACTGACAGCTGAGGAAAGTGCCCTGTACAACTCAACCAAGCTTCCCTACAACCTCGATGCGTGGGACGGGTACATCGCAGAGCGTGAGGCTGTCGCAGCCATTTTGGGTGACACCAACGCGGTTGTGCTTGCTGGGGATACACACAATGCCTGGTATGGAGATGTGAAGAGCCAGATCACCAACGAAGCTTTTGCAAAGCAATTCGCGACACCGGGAGTTTCTGCACCAGGGTTTGAGTCCTTGTTCGCAGACCAAGATCCTGATTTGCTTGCAACTCTGTGGACCACATTGGTTGATGGGCTTGAGTACGCAAACACTGAAAGCCGTGGTTATCTCGACATTACATTCACACCTGATGAGGTCACTGGCACCTGGGTGTATGTTGATGTCGTGGGTACAACGGATTACAAAGCCTCAACGCACGTCGAAACCTATAGTCTTGCCTAGCGATTAGATGCCTGATGCGCCATCGGTGACCGGACGACCTGTCAGTTCACCGATGGTGCCTGTATAGAAGGCATTCAGAGGAACTTGGTAAAAACGCGCGAATGCGAACGGATGGTCCGATGAGAACCTTTTGTGGTGTCTCTGATCCATTTCCCGACCCAAATCCTAGTGTTGCCGAAGGGTTGTCGCAGGATTGAAGTGAGTGAGCCATGGCAGTTACATTCAGGGTCACCCAGTCACTCGCGACATGCTCCGCCAATATTTAGTATGCTTTTCACAGATTAATTTTGTGAGAACACCAATGACACTGATCTTAATTGCGGGCTTATTTTTCTCCGAACACCACGCATTTTTCGAATTCGCTCAAGAGCACATAGCGAACGGTTATCACTGGGAATATACCGGTCCACGTGAATGTGAAGCCAACGAACCCTGTTTACCTGTGATTGATGAAGTCACTGGTAAACGGCTGACCTATTACATGCTCACCCGCTAAGTCAGCGTATACGCGCAGCGGATACGAACCCACGGACGCGATCCAAGCCATGAAAGACGCCTTGGTTGAAAAGTTGATGTGGTCCCTCGCGATCAGTCGAGCATCCACTCAACTTCAACGCGTTGGCGGCGAACATCGAGCCTTAGGGTGGGTCGCGAGTCGAAGTGATACTCCACCTGCAGGCCTCGATAGAATCTAAAATCAAGCCCAGATTCCGATTGAGAGGTGCGAGCCGGTATTGACCTGTGGTTGTCTGGTCTGGGGCTCGTTTCACCGTCCAAAGGTCCAGCCCCGAGCGTACGCTCCAATCGGCGAGACGCGTATTCATTAATATCGGCCTCAGACTCCTCGAATTGCTCAGTGCCAATCGTTTGAATCGGTGGTCGATATCGAAACTGCTCAATCGTCCGCAACAGTTTGACCCGTTGGGAGTCTGAAATCGCATGAGTCGGTAGTCCCACCACATAACGCACCAACGCATCACGATTGGTTGGGCGGTTCTTGAGGAACGCCATGAGCCGATCGGGAGTTAAATCTCGCAACGTTTGAAACTGGGTTCTAAATGCATGATCGAGATAGGGCACTTGCGAGATGCCGGCATCTGTCAATGACTGCATTTCAAATTGTACTGGACCTGAATACAGATCAAGCACGAACTGTTGTGGCTCTGAGGCCACAAATGTCGGGGCGCTCCAGCAATAACAAAAAACCATCAAGGCTCGAATCCTTTTCGGCAATCGTCTCTGTGCCCTTCGCATCCGAGCCTCCCTTCATTACACTTATACGTGTGTTTGCTGCGCGTCACGAGCCTAAGGCAGGTGTAAAACCATGAGCTATCAAAATCAACCCCTCTCTGGGGATCGATACATCGATGGCATGCTGCAAGGCAGTTATTGGACAACTGACCCGCTGGTGATTTCGATCTCCGAGGGGTGGTCGGGCGAGCGCTGGAATAATCCAGACTACATGGCAAATCAGTTTGTCACTGCCACCTATGAGATGACTCGATACACGGCATTGGATGGTCGGTGGGCCGGTCTATTCTCTGATCCAGAAAAAGCCTACCAAGCCGGCAGTGACTTAAACTTAACCATCGACTCAAACAATCTTGCGTTTTCTGCGAATACCGCATGGGCTCGCGGTTTTTTCCCCAACACCCAGCCTGAAATCCATGCGGGAGACATCTACATCAATACGCGATCGGACGCGAATGCATTACCCTCCTATGCACCGGGAAGCCAAGGGTACTTTTTACTCCTACACGAACTTGGTCACGCACTCGGACTTAAGCACCCGCACGATGACGGAGGCTCAGGGCGACCAACCTTCACGGAACTTGAAATTGAAGAATGGGATTTTGATCTCTTCACCGTCATGTCCTACAACGACACGAACTTCGACTTGGTTCGCTACAATCCCGCGACACCCATGATTCTGGATGTATTTGCGCTTCAACATCTTTATGGGGTCAACACCACACGCCATGCCGGCGATACCACGTGGCAGCTGTCTCAAACAGAACACTACGAGACCGTGTTTGATCCAAGTGGCACAAACGAACTCCGTTTAGGTGCTTCAGACGCTGGGTGGTATGTGCAACTGCCAGATCAAACCATCGGTCAAACACCCACTCCGGTCGGCTGGTCTCACGTGCAAAACGGTGATGGACTGCCGCAAACATTTTATTGGCTGGCCGGTGATTATCAGAAGGTCACGGGAAGCGCTCGGTCCGATGAAATTGTGGGGAATGCCGGTGACAACCAAATCAATGGCGGCCTGGGGGATGACATCCTCCGTGGCGGTGCAGGTGATGATGTGTTTGATGTGATTAGCGGCCTCCCATCAGCCAATGGCGCTGATTGGATGTATGGAGGATCCGGGGATGACGTGTTTGTCATCGATACCCCCTTGGACCGCGTCATTGAGTTACCAAACGCGGGGGTCGACACACTGCGGGTTGTCCACACATCGCCTGTCACGGTGCCCGATCATGTCGAACGTGTCGATCTGACCAGGCTGCAGTCAATCGATACGGTTGGCAACGCATCTGACAACACCTTTACTGTGAGTCAATTGTCTGGACAGATCAGCGGCCAGGGCGGCACGGACTGGTTAAGCTATGAAAATACGTCGCAGTCTATTCATTTAAGCCTTGAATCTGCGCAAACCATATCAGTGGCCTTGGCTTCGAGTGCGACTGGACAGAGCGGAGCCTCTCTGACACTGAATGACATCGAGTGGTTTGAATGGGGTGAGAGCGAGTCAATTCATCTCGCCGAACTGACCAAGCCGTATGCACTCCCTGAAGCCACGATCGAGCGATTGATTTCGCTGTATTTTGCCTATTTTGACCGTTTGCCCGATGCGTCAGGTCTTCGATACTGGCTCAACCGTGCGCATGACGGGATGGCAGTTGAATCGATCGCAGAGAGCTTTTATCAGCAACCCGAGTCACGGGCCCTAGATACTCTCGATAACAAACAACTGATCACACAGGCCTACCAGCAATTATTTGACAGAGATCCAGATCCCGGTGGTCGCGATTACTGGCTGAATGATCTGGACACAGGCACCGTTACGCGTCCGCATTTTTTATTAAGCTTAAGTGATGCCGCCTTATCGACCACTGGAGATTCCAGGGATTCCGAGCGTATTGCTGATCTGATTACTCTCGGTTCAACGGCCGCACTTGAGCTTGGACTGGATGATCAAGCCAAGGCGCGTCAGACCATTATCGATTATGGCGCCGGTGTCACCACGACTGAACTCGCCACAGACCTGCAGACAACCTTTGCATCTAACGCGACGGACTCAAGCGCACGATTGATCATTACCTATGACAATCTATTCAGCGTCTAAGACGACCACTTCCCATCGTATTTATGCTCAAAATCGGTATCCTTAGGGCATGGGAGTTCGTACACGATGACAGCTGACACTCGCATGCGTGTTGATTTTTTAGGTACACGCGGTGCCTTTCCGCTCAATATCCCGGAAACACAGCGCCTCGGCACCGAGACATCCTGTGTCATGTTGACTGTTGGAGCCGATCGTCTGATCTTGGATGCAGGCACGGGACTGAATCGGATCGCGCCATCAGAAGGCGATGATCTGATTGTCTTGACGCATTTTCATTACGATCATGTCCTTGGACTGCCGTATTTTTTGTCGCGCAAAAAAGAAGGTCGTGTCACCTTGATTACCAGCTGCGCCGACGACGTGAGCCATTTCGAAAACAAGTTGTCGCACATTTTTGGCGGCATCGGCTTTCCCGTTGAGCTCTCGGAAATTTTTGCCAATACACGACTCATCGTCGGCTCTGAGAGCGAGTGCATACACATTGACCCATGGACGATCGACAGCATTGCTTTAAATCACCCAGGGCATGCGTTTGGATATGCTGTGGCGCACGCATCTGTCGGCGAACGTCTGTGTTACCTGATGGATCACGAGCATCATGCGGAGTATCCGACTGAAGCCTTGGCGCACTTTGCCCATGAGGCAGCCCTTGTGATCTATGATGCAGCCTACTCAGATGCGGATTACACGCCGCATGCAGGCTATGGGCATTCCACCATTGAAGAAGGCCAACGGTTCAGAGTGAAATCACAGTGCCAACAGATCGCCTTTATGGGGCATGCAATGGAACGGCTTGATGCAGACATTAGCCGAATCACCGACATGCTCGATCCGAGTAGAGAAATCCTCGCGCACGATGGATTGAGTATTTCGCTGTAATGCCGAGTGCCACTCCCGAAATTAATTCTGAAAAGATCACCATCGAATACGATCGCATCGAGGACCGTTTGGTGTTGCACTGCGCTCTCGCTGATCAAACCTCGGCGAGTTTCAGCTTGACGCGTCGGTTCGTTCAGATACTTGTCAACCACCTCTTTACGGCGGCGCCGAACGAAGGTCTTTTCGAAATATTTCAAAACAACCTCAACACATCGCTTCCTGACGAGGAGCGCGTGCCCCCTGAGCCAAAGACCGAACCGACCGCGCAAGACCATCAAGACTCATCGAACCATGAAGAAGCGGGCGTCGATCGGTCAACGAATCGATCAGTTTTTCCGTTGCTCGAAAAATGCGATGTCTCCTTTCCGAACGATGGAGGGGTGATACTCACATTTGACTTGAGCCGGTGTATGCAGCCTCGCGTTGTTAAGCTGAGTCTTTCTGAAGGTCATCTCGTTCAATTTTTAGTTGCGTTACATGGACAAACGAGTAGCGCTGGCTGGATGATGAATTTCTGGGATAGTGTTCCCGATTCAAAACACTCGGTACAGTCGATCACAGTGCATTGATTTGGAGGCTCTGGTTCAGTAAATGTTTGATTACCTCCCCCCAATATAGAACTGTTACCGAAGTGATTCTTCATCATCGGATTCATATGATTCCAGTTGATCACTGATCCCAATGATTTCCAAGATTACAGATGTAGAAACCGAGAATTCTTTCCTAAGGATCTCAATCCGATCAGTACGTTGATCACCAAGTTCCTCATATCGAGCG
>CAJXXD010000035.1 GCA_913062835.1 uncultured Gammaproteobacteria bacterium | reverse complement strand
TTCCCCTGTCGGGCCGATCAAACGCACCTGAGGTGCACGAATTTCTTCGTTGATCAATGTACGCTTTTCACCCGGCGCACCCTTGGGTTGTGCTCTTCTGATTACTCTGTCTCCGATTCCATCATATAACGGCCACGCAACGCGATATCGCCTTCCAACCGGGTTACAAAGTCATCCAAGGACATCGCACCCAGGTCTTCTCCGGCGCGCGTCCGCACAGCCACCTGATTGTTTTCCACCTCTTTATCGCCGATCACAATGAGATAGGGGACCCGCTGTAAAGTGTGGTGGCGGATTTTATAGCCGATCTTCTCATTGCGCAAATCCGATTTCACTCGAAAACCTTGAGTAGAAAGCATTTTTTCAATATTTCGGGCGTAATCGTGCTGCGCATCAGTGATTGTGAGGACCACCGCCTGAGTCGGAGACAACCAAGGGGGCAAGAAGCCTGCTGTATTTTCCAGCAAAATTCCTACAAAGCGCTCGAGACTGCCAAGGATCGCTCTGTGCAACATCACAGGCACCTGTCGAGAGCCATCTTCAGCCACATATTCCGCATCCAAACGAGCAGGCATCGAGAAATCCACCTGCATCGTGCCGCACTGCCAAACGCGACCGAGGCAGTCTTTCAACGAATATTCGATCTTAGGACCGTAGAACGCACCTTCACCGGGCAACTCCTCCCACTCAACGCCGAGTGAATCCAGCGCATCCATCAGTGCGCGCTCCGATTTATCCCAGGTGGCATCGTCACCCACCCGTTTTTCGGGACGTGTTGAAATGCGAACGATCATCTCTTCGAAGCCCATATCATGGTAAACCTCAGTCAATAACTGATTGAAGGTTTTCACCTCTTCCATGATTTGGTCTTCGGTGCAGAATATGTGGGCGTCGTCCTGCACAAAATTTCGAACGCGCATCAATCCATGCAACGACCCTGACGGTTCATTCCGGTGACAGGATCCAAACTCAGCCAATCGAATCGGCAGTTCGCGATAGGATGTGATCTTTTTGTTAAAAATTTGCACATGACATGGGCAGTTCATCGGCTTCACTGCGTAATCGCGGCTTTCGCTCGAGGTGACGAACATATTTTCTTGGTACTTATCCCAATGACCCGAGGCTTCCCACAACCGCTGATCAACCAACTGCGGCGTCCGAATTTCTTGGTAGCCCGAATGCTCCAACCGGTCTCGGATGTAGTCTTCCAATACGCGGTAAATAGACCAACCATTCGGGTGCCAAAACACCATACCCGGAGCTTCTTCCTGCAAATGGAACAAGTCCAAGGTTTTCGCCAAGGTCCGGTGGTCGCGTTTGGCCGCCTCTTCTAAGAACTTCAAATGCGCTTCAAGATCTGCCTTGCTATTGAAGGCCAACCCATAGATTCGCTGCAGCTGTTTGTTCTCTACGTTGCCGCGCCAGTAAGCCCCAGTCACATTGGTCAGCTTGAAATGGCGTAAAAACCGAGTGTTCGGGACATGAGGGCCGCGACACATGTCGGTGTATTCTTCGTGATGGTACAGACCGATGAGACTCCCATCATCTGGAATGTCATCCCGAATGATCTCAAGCTTATAGGGCTCTTCTCTGCGCTCAAAGGTCGCAAGCGCTTGCTCGCGAGTGGCCCATTCTTTAACCACGGAGTAATCGGTCTTCACCAGTTCTGCCATCCGCTTCTCGAGCGCTTCGAGATCCTCCGATGTGAGCTGACGCTCATAATCCACATCGTAGTAAAAGCCGTGCTCAATCACCGGGCCGATGGCCATTTTGATGCCCGGAAACAGTTGCTGGGCGGCATGTCCGATTAAGTGTGCAAAAGAGTGACGGATCACCTCCAACCCTTCGGGATCTTTTGCGGTAATAATTGCGAGATCGGAATCCTCAGTGATCAGATCCGACGCGTCTTTCAATTCGCCGTTAACGCGCGCACAAATCGTCGCCTTCGCGAGGCCTGCACCAATGGATTCAGCGACAGCCATAGAGGACACAGGACCGTCAAACGAGCGTTTGGATCCATCCGGCAAGGTGATTACGGGCATTTTGCACTCCAATAGGAGACCCCTACCAAGGGCCCTTCCAATGTGGTGGAAATTGGTAGGCGCGATTGGATTCGAACCAACGACCCCCACCATGTCAAGGTGGTGCTCTAACCAACTGAGCTACGCGCCTAAAGAGCGCAGGATTATACCGACTTCATAGTCTCTGTAAAGAAATCTCAGAGGCGATAGTAATCTCGGAACCAGTCAACGAATTTAGGGATTCCCTCTTCAACCGTCACTTTGGGGGCATACCCAATCGCCCGGTTCAAGGCAGACACATCGGCATGGGTGGCCTCAACATCCCCTGCCTGCATTGGCAACGACTCAACCTGCGCTTTCTTTCCGCAGGCCTCCTCAATCAACTCAAGGTATCGAATCAGATCCACAGGCCTGTCTGAGCCGATATTAAACACTCGCCAAGGCACGTTCGACGCACCCGGATTGGGGGCTTTGGGGTCATACAGTGGGTCAGCGGTCGCCACCTGATCAAGGGTGCCAATTACGCCAGAGACGATGTCTGTGACATACGTGAAGTCACGCCGATGATGCCCGCCATTAAATAGCTGAACTGGCTGGCCCGCCAAGATCGCTCGAGTGAACTTAAAGAGCGCCATGTCTGGACGACCCCATGGACCGTATACCGTGAAGAAGCGAAGACCCGTGGTCGGCAAGCCAAACAAATGGCTGTAGGTGTGCGCCATCAACTCATTCGCTTTTTTCGTGGCCGCATACAAACTGACCGGGTGATCGACCGAATCTTCGACCCGAAATGGCAAGGTCTCATTGGCCCCATACACAGAGCTCGATGAGGCATACACCAAATGCTCCACCTGGGCATGACGACAGCATTCCAGAATATTCATAAAACCAACTAAGTTGGCATCCACATACGCGTGAGGATTTTCAAGCGAATAGCGAACGCCAGCCTGCGCCGCCAAATGCACCACTCGATCGATCCGATGCGCGGCAAATAAAGCATCCATACCCGCTCGGTCTTCCACAGACAACCGCACTTCGGTGTATCCAGAGCGCGCCCGAAGTTTTTCACCACGTGCTTCTTTTAACGAGACTTCATAGTAATCGTTGAAGTTATCAAGGCCGATGACCTCATCGCCTCGGTCCAATAACTGATGACTGACCGTTGACCCAATAAACCCGGCTGCTCCGGTTACCAATACTCGCATCGTTTATATCTTCGCTATCAATCGGGCCGACCCCAGAAGAAACCAGACCACTAAACTGGTGACACACACTAACACAAGGGCCCCAGCCCAGGTCATCACCGGTTGCTCAAGGATGGCACCGTATTTCACCAACGCAGTCGCCAAGGCCGCCATGGGAAACCCGAATGCCCAGTTCGCTGGATAGAATGAACGACCCAACACCCGAAACACCAACGGCACCAAAGCCACCCATAAAAACCCTGCAAACAGAGTCAATATCAGTCCAGGCAACCAATAGGCTTCCGGCATCATTAACGACCACGAGACGGCACCGATGGCAGGCGGCGCAACCAGAATCATTTGTGAGGCCTCAAGTTCGGGCGGCATTGGCTTCACGGTAATCAACCGAAGCAATACGATCGGTAATAAGGCCAGCCACAACATAATTCCGATTGAGAATCCCACCCAAGCCAACGCGTATTGGCCGTATTCCATCGCACCGACTGGGATCACGATATTGCCCACGGCCGGAATGAACCAACCCGGAGATACTTGCTCGAGACTGACATCCCCCTGGAACCAACCGTTGATCAACCACAGCAAAAACGCAATGTGTAACAAACTCCCAAGCCAAAGTACCGTCACGCCTACCGAGGGCAAGACAGGACCGATAAGGGCCGCCAACAACATCAGTCCTATAGTCAGCCCCGATGGCAAAATCCGTGTGTGCGGATGGGCCACGGCCTCGATGAACGCCGCTCGATGCATCAAGTGAAACACGATCGACCCAAGACCCAATAAGCCGAGAGCCAACAGAGCAATCATCACAGAACTGGTTAGGGTCTGGGGCCAACCGCCATATTCAGCGAAAGCACGCCATGCAAGCGCTGTTCCGAACAAACTCATCACCGCAGGGGCGAATCGAATCGACATCGTGTTCCTCTATGATTTAAAAGCCATGGACTGCAGTTCAGCCAGAGAATCTCGAATGGCGGCGGCTTTCTCAAACTCGAGAGACTTGGCCGCTTTGAACATCTCGTCCTCAAGCCGGGTAATTTCTTTCGATAACTGCGCTGGCGTCAAGGTCGATGGATCCACCGTCACCACAGACTTCGTTTCGGAGACCACACGATCCTTGGCTTTACGACCCCGACTGCCCGGCGCTTCGCGATGTGCCCCTTCCATCACATCATCAATCCGCTTTTGAATCGATTTCGGGGTAATGCCGTGCTCTTCATTGAAAGCCAGCTGTTTGGCTCGACGACGCTCAGTCTCTTCTATGGCACGACTCATCGAGTCGGTCATCTTGTCTGCATACAAGATGGCATGCCCATTGACGTTACGGGCCGCCCGACCGATGGTCTGAATCAGTGAACGATCTGAACGCAAGAATCCTTCTTTATCCGCATCCATGATGGCCACTAAAGACACCTCCGGCATATCAAGCCCTTCACGGAGCAGGTTAATCCCGACCAGCACATCGAATTCGCCTTTTCTGAGATCACGAATGATCTCAACACGCTCCACCGTATCAATATCGGAGTGCAGATAACGAACCCGCACTTGATGCTCCATCAGGTAATCGGTGAGATCTTCGGCCATCCGTTTGGTCAGCACGGTAATCAACACCCGTTCATTCAACGCCACCACGCGGCGAATTTCACTCAAGCAATCATCGACCTGTGTCCCGGCCGGACGCACTTCGATCGTGGGATCTACCAGCCCTGTGGGTCGCACAACCTGCTCAACGATTTGTGCTTGGTGCGTTGCCTCGTAATGGGATGGCGTGGCTGATACAAAAATCATTTGGGGCGCCAAGGACTCCCACTCTTCAAATTTCAGCGGACGATTGTCCAGGGCGGATGGCAATCGGAAGCCATACTCGACGAGCGTCTCTTTCCGACTGCGGTCGCCCCGATACATTCCACCAATCTGCGGCACCGTCACGTGCGATTCGTCAATCACAAGTAAGGCATCGGGCGGCAAATAGTCAAACAAGGTGGGTGGCGCATCGCCTGCAGGGCGGCCAGACAGATAGCGCGAGTAGTTCTCAATTCCCTGGCAGTAGCCGAGTTCAGCAATCATTTCCAAATCAAATTTGGTGCGTTGCTCGAGTCGTTGCGCTTCTAAAAGTTTTCCCTGGTCTCGAAATTGCGCCAATCGCTCTTTGAGCTCATCTTTGATGTCGTCGAGCGCCCCGACCAAACGGTCACGAGAGGTCACGTAGTGGGTCTTCGGATACACAGTCAGACGGGGCACTTTGCGAAGCACCTGACCGGTTAACGGATCGAAGTACGAAAGCTGCTCGATTTCTGAATCAAACAATTCAATTCGAACGGCCTCTCGCTCGGATTCCGCCGGGAAGATGTCAATCACATCACCCCGCACGCGATACGTACCGCGGCCAAAGTCCATGTCATTCCGTTTGTACTGAAGCTCGGCCAGGCGCCTTAAAATCTGACGTTGATCCAGCGTCATCCCGCGAGTCAGATGCAGCACCATCTCGTGATAGGCCTCGGGATCACCTAGACCATAGATGGAAGAGACTGTCGCGACGATGATGACATCGTCTCGCTCGAGTAAGGCTTTGGTCGCCGACAACCGCATCTGCTCGATGTGATCGTTAATCGAGGCATCCTTCTCAATGAAGGTATCACTCGAGGGCACATAGGCCTCAGGCTGGTAGTAATCGTAGTAGGACACAAAGTACTCAACCGCATTGTGCGGAAAGAACTCTTTGAACTCACCATAGAGCTGTGCTGCCAGTGTTTTGTTATGCGCCATGATGATGGTCGGGCGTTTGACAGCCTCAATGACCTTGGCAATGGTGAAAGTTTTCCCGGAGCCCGTCACACCCAACAGCGTCTGGTGTGCCAAACCTGTTTCGACCCCTTGAACCAAGCCTTTAATGGCCGAGGGCTGATCACCGGCTGGCTCAAACTCGGACACCACTTGGAAGGGGTACGACTGGTCGTGACTCATGCGACAGTACTCATTGCCCATTGAATGGCGACGCCTGCGAACAGCCAACTGGCTAGCACACGAAGGCCAATGGGTGCAGCGACTGACACCCACTCTGCAGTCTGTTTCAAAACGCCGCCCATAAAGCTGGCTGTGGCCACTAAAAACAGTGCAGCCATTCCTGCAATCAATCCATCCTCTGCCAAGTCGGCATGCGCGCTCAAAAGATGAGCCATGGTGCTGTATGCCATAACCGCCACGCCCAAACACAATACCCAAGACGGCGTCCAGCGACCGGCTGTCATCCAAAGCGACAAGCCCAAAAACAGAGCCCAAATCAGTGGCATGGGCGGCAGAAAAAAGGACCCGAACAGCGCGCCGAGCACACCACCAAGGCCTAGGCCGGAAAACAGGTAGCCCGCCCGAGGGAGGTGTTGGCATACCCAAATGGCAAACGCCAGCCACAGGGTCCAGGTGACACCGAGTTCGAACGGTAAAGTGGCACCGGCCTCTAGCCGTTCGATGAGGGTCGGATCGGTCCCCAAAGCATGCGCGTAGACCGCCTCAGTCGAGGCGGCCAAGGCGAGTATGAGGGCAGACTTAGCCCACAAGGTAGGTCAATCCGATCACTGAAATCACCGCACCGCAACCACGCACCATCCATTCGCCCTTCGGGAGTTGCGTCAAAAATCCAAGCGCAATACCGACCAGGTGCAACAATCCGGTCCCAATAACGAACCCGGCTCCGTAGGTGATCGCGCTAATTTGCTCGGGCATTTCCAGACCGTGCGCATAGCCATGAAATACAGCGAATACGCCGACCAACACCATGGCGAGCGCCAGAGGTGCCTTCACTTTAAATAGAATCAATGCACCCAACACCACACCAGAGAGCGCGATGATCAGTTCAACCAACGGCAATTGCAGACCCAAAATACCAAGGACAGCACCGGCCGCCATGATGGTTGGAAATACAATGGGCAGAAGCCAGACGGCCCGATCACCCAAAAACGCACCCCAGAGACCTACGGCCACCATCGCAATCAGATGGTCATAGCCTAAAATCGGGTGCAAAAACCCGGTGGCAAAACCGCCACCCGCTCCATGCGTCACATGGGCCAAGGCCACCGAGGGAATCAAAGTACACACTAGAATCATTAGCTGACGCATATCGAACTCCTTAAATGATTAACAAAATAGCGCGCCAAACTCCCTCGCAACGCAGATCGGAGGATACCCGACTGGCGCGCAGAAAGGCACCGCCCCAATCTGAGATCGGGTCGAACAGAGAATCATTGAATCAGAGAAAAACGAAGGGAATTCAAAAATGGCTCCGCGAGCAGGACTCGAACCTGCGACCAAGAGATTAACAGTGATACCCCCTATTGTGATTCGGGTAATAGAACCATCACTGTCAGG
>CAJXXD010000034.1 GCA_913062835.1 uncultured Gammaproteobacteria bacterium | reverse complement strand
GGGGCACTTGCCCCGCCGTTTTCATTACGCCGTCTGGGGCGTAAATTTGGACGACAGTTGCTCCTTGATGGGGAGATGAACCAAAGCAGCCATCACGCCAAGCGCAATCGACAGCCACCACACCCAATCGTAGTCACCGTGGATCTCAAAGAGCACTCCGGCAAGCCAAGCGCCGAGAAAGGCCCCCAACTGGTGGCTGAAAAAGACAATGCCGAACAACATCCCCACAAACTTAGGTCCAAACAAAATCGCGACGATTGAATTGGTACCCGGCACGGTAGACAGCCACAAGAGCCCAAATACCGCCGTGAATAGATAGAGACTCCATTCAGTCACCGGGAATGCCATAAAGACAGCAATGGCCAAAGCTCTCAGCGCATAGATGCCCGTCAAAATATAGCGATGCGGGATCACACCGCCGAGCCAACCGGCGCCTAACGATCCAATCATGTTGAATAGGCCAATCAAGGCCAACCCGATCGCGCCCACTTCAGGGCTTAGGCCGCAACTGATGGCGAAATTGGGCAAATGCGTGGCAATGAAAGCGACATGGAATCCGCAGACAAAAAAACCGATCGTCAGCAGGATGAAACTTCGTTCGCGGCTCGCTATGCGAAGCATCTCGGTCATCCGCAATTCAGTTTGGTTCAGTCCAGGAGTGGCCTGAGGGGCCAACACCGGTGTGGCCAAGCCCAGGGTACACAAAACAACGACCGCCATCAGTGCCAGCGCGGTCCAGATTGCAAACTGCCATCCACCGAGATCGACCAAATCTTGCGCGATAAGAACCATGGCGAACATGCCAAAGGAACCGACCGCCGATCCAATGCCTTGGAACATCGACCGTTTTTCGGGAGGTGTGCGTTTCACAATGGCACCGAGCACCACCGGAAACCCAACGCCCGCCAGGGCCATGCCAACACACACGCCAAGGCCCACGTTAAACCACAATAGCGCATCGGTCAGGTTCATCATCACCAAACCCACCGCCGACAGGAGCGCGGCCCCAATCATCACAGGAATCGGCCCATGCTTGTCAGCCAATGCGCCAGCCACCGGTTGAGATGCGCCCCACATCAGGTTCATCAGGGCGAACCCGAAACCCAGTCCAGCGATACTCCACCCAGTATCCTGTGCCACAGGCGCGAGCAAGACACCCATCGCTTGGCGAAGCCCCAACATAATAGACAACGCGAAGCCCCCAAAAATCAGGGCCAGGACCGCCGGGCGAAGTGAAACCGTCATCTCAATAGGCTCTCTCAGTTACACCGCGAATTCTTGCACCAAGAAATCGATCAAGACGCGGGTTTTCAATGGCAGGTGTCGTCCGTGCGGAAAGACTGCGTAGAGTTTACGGGGTGGATACACCTGATACTCAGCCAAAACCTCACGGAGCGAGCCGTCGGCGATTTCAGCTTCCACCATAAACCGCGGCAACACGATCAGTCCGTACCCGGCTTTGGCGAAGGACACCATCATCTGGTCGTTATTGGTCGATAGACGGGCTTCGGTGACCACCGGGATCGGCTCACCGTCTTTCATGAATTGCAGCCGCGCGTTGGAGCGTTCGGATGCATAGTGAATAAAGGGGACGCGAGACAGTGCTTGCGGATCGGTCGGCACCCCATACTCGGCCAGTAATATCGGTGCGCCAACCAGGACCATGTCGACATCGCCCAATCGACGCGCCACCAACGACGAGTCTTCGAGATGGCCGATTCGAACCGCCAAGTCAAACCCTTCCGCCACTAAGTCCACAAATCGATCACTGAGCTCAACGTGTAGATTCACGTCCGGATAGCGGCCCACAAACGAACTCAGCGGTTCTTTTAACAAACGCTGGGCCAAGGCCACCGGGGCGGAGATGCGCAAGGACCCTTCGGGCTTGGCCTTTCGACCGGCCAGCATTTCACCGACCTCTTCAATCCCTTCGACCAAGGGCGCTGAGCGCTCAAAGAGGAACGAGCCTTCGTCGGTCAAACTCAACTGACGTGTGGTGCGATGAAATAAACGCACCCCAAGATCGGCTTCCAAGCGCTGTACTTGCTTACTAACGGCTGAGCCAGTCATACCCAGCCGCCTAGCCGCTTCTGCAAAACTACCGTGCCGTGCCACTGCGACAAAAATAGGTACTCGAGATAACCGATCCATACTGCCCTCCTTTGCGGTGAGTGTGGCACAGCTGCTGGACGCATTTCATTCTTTTTTGGAATTAATTTCAGTAGATAAATCGTAATTTAAGTCTTAAAAAGAATCGATACAGTGTCTTCGTCACAACGTGGAGGACCCAACAATGACACTGTCACAACAAACAGGGCTTGCCCTACTTCGCATCGCCTTCGGCGTTCTATTGTTCGCCCATGGCTATGTATTAAAAGTGGAAACCTTTACCGTCGCGGGCACCGTCGGCTTTTTTGAAAGCCTAGGTCTGCCGGCAATCGCAGCCTACGCCGTCATTTTTGCCGAAGTAGCCGGTGGGTTGGCGCTGATCGTTGGCTTTTTAACCCGCCTAACCGCTTGGTTGAGCGTGCCCGTTATGCTCGGCGCAACTTGGGTACACCTCGGCAACGGCTGGGTCTTCTCAGCCCAAGGCGGCGGTTGGGAGTTCCCTGCCTTACTGGTGGTATTGGCGGTAACTTTGGGTCTCACCGGACCCGGACGCTGGGCGCTTGATCAGCACCCTTGGGTGCACACTCGGCTACCCGCTTGGTTAGGTCAGCCCGCCTAATCCAGCCTAGGGTACGATTGCCTGGTTATCCCAGGCAATCACCTTCCCACTCTGCTCAGGTTGCGCGCTGGAAATCACCGACCACAACGACTTCGCAGAAAACTCAGGCGTAAACAATTTATCGGCGGCCACAGCCGACTGGAAAGGTTTCGATAAGGCCGTATCCACTGTCCCTGGGTGCAGCCCAATCACCACCGCATTTGGGTTGGTTCGACGGAGCTCCAAACTTAGGTTCTGCGTCAGCATGTTTTGCGCTGCCTTACTGGCACGGTAACTGTGCCATCCCCCCAAGCGGTTGTCGCCAATAGATCCCACACGGGCTGACAGAGTCGCAATACACAACGTCTCCCGATGCCGAAGCAAGGGAGCCAAAGCCGCATACCAAAGGAATGGCCCGAAACAGTTCACCTCAAATACATGCCGCATCGAGGCCCGCCTCAGGTCGGTCAGCTTTTTCTCAGGCGCAATACCCAAGGATTCATCGCGCAACACCCCGGCTGTTGTGACCACCAGATTCAACCGATCCGCGCAGGCAGACACCGAGGCTTGTGCGCGCTCAATCGAGTCGTCGTCACACAAATCGAGCGCCACCTTAACAATACGTGGGTCCGACCACGACAAGACACTGGGATCACGCGCCGTGACGATCACCTGATCGAATCGATTCGACGCCAATGCCTCCTGTACCAGGGCCTTCCCAATGCCACCACTGGCCCCTTGTATCAACGCAACTGCCATCTCACCACCGAAACAATTTCACGCTGGCCGCCATACCGGCGACACACACCCCAATGAGGACTGCCAAATGCAGCCATATGTCACCGAGGCCGGCGTTATCGAGCATCACCGCCCGTGCTGCCTCTAGGACATGCGTGAGCGGCAACAACTGCGCAAACGCCTGAACCCACTCGGGACTGGCGTCTAATGAAAACCACACCTCAGACAGTAAGAGCATTGGGAAGGTGATGGCATTTAACAACCCATCAGCAAATTCTTTGCTCTCAGTGCGACAGGCAATCGCCAAGCCCAGTGTGATCATCGATAAACCACCCAAGAGCGCAATCAAGCCCAACAAGGCCACCGACCCCACCATTTTGTAATCCAAGAAAAGGTGAGTGCCTACAAAGACCAACGCACTCGCTGTGAGCGTCACCATCAACCGGGACAAGACTTGCGCAGACAGAAACTCAAACTTTGACAAGGGCGTGGCTTTGAGGCGACGCAAATAGCCAGACTGGCGATACCGAACCACCACGTACCCCACACCCCACAGGGCGCTGTACATCATATTCATCCCGAGGATGCCAGGGACCACCCAATCCACATAGCGAATCGCTTCGCCATCGCTTTGGCCGCGCTCTAACGGTCGGCTCTCTGTGTACTTGAGAATCAACTCCAGAATCGCGCCACTTGGGGAGTTGCCGTTGACCCAATAAAAAACCGTGCCTCCAGACTCCGACACCACCATGTCGGTTTGCTGCCGAGACAAGCGGGCGAGCGCTTTGTCTTCAGATGCTGTCACCGCCTCAATCCCGGGGAAGGCGAGCATATCAGGTGCCTGGCCTTCGACCACAGTGACCGTAAACAGCGCGCGCGGCGGACCTGAGAACACCACGGCCAAGGCCAGCACAATCAAAATCGGAAACACCAAGTTCCAGCCAAAGCTGGCGCGGTCTCGTAAGTATTCCAAATTCCGGGCATGCAATACCGCCAGGGTCCGCCTGAGCGACCGCTTAAAGGTTTTCATGGTGCCCCCTCATCCGAAGCCACTAACGACTCCCCGGTCAGTTGCAAGAACAACGCATCGAGATTGGGCACCTGAGCTTGGGCAATCAAAGTCGCCGGCGTGCCCTCGGTGAGCACCTTGCCATGCGACAAAATAACCAAGTGGTCACACAAAATTTCCGCTTCTTCCATGTAATGGGTCGTCAAAATCAGGGTCCGGCCTTGGTCTTTCAGGACCTGCAGCACATCCCACAGGTCGCGTCGAGACCGTGGATCCAATCCGGTGGTCGGCTCATCCAAAAACACAATCTCAGGGTCATGAACCAAGGCAAGCGCTAACAACAATCGTTGACGCTGCCCTCCGGATAACCGGCGGGTATCTCGATGGAGAAATTCCTCCAACCGAAACTGCTCGATCAGCTGCGCCATCGGCAAGGGCGCATCATAGAACTTCGAAAACAGTCGCAGATTGTCATACGGAGACAAAAAGTCTTGAAGCGCTGTGGCCTGAAACTGAATCCCAATGCGCTCTTGGTAACCTTTAGGTAAAGGGCCACCTCGGTACAACACAGACCCCGTGCTCGGTCGCTCCATACCCTCTAACAGGGCCAAGGTAGTGGTCTTTCCGGCGCCATTCGGCCCTAACAGTCCAAAGCATTGGCCTGACTGAATATCAAAGTCGAGCCCGTCGACTGCGACCACGTCGCCATAGACCTTCCGGATGTTTCGGACCGATAACACCGGCTCAGTCATAGGCAAGCCAATGGCTCGGTGGACGCCCGCCAACCACTTCAGTTGCTCGCGCACCCATGGTTCGAACCGCCACCGCACAGTCCGTGCGAACCGACTCAATCAAACGCACCGACGGACCACTGACACTGAGTGCACACAGAGGCTCGCCAATCTCGTTAAAGACGGGTGCAGCAATGCATTGCATCCCAGCCACATGCTCTTCTCGATCGAAGGCCGCACCCTCCGTCAACACCTGCTCAAGTTCGACCGCCAAGGCATTGGCTGTGGTCAGGGAATGCTCTGTACACTGCGAATACTCCAACTGATTCATCAGCGCCTCACGTTCACGACGGGACAGGCCGGCCAACAAGGCTTTACCAGCGCCCGACACATGCAAGGGAGATTGACTGCCCAAAGGGGCCACCATACGCATCATGTTGGTGCTTTCGACTTGGGCCACAAAGAGGGCTTTCTGGCCTGACAGAATCGCTAAGTTGACCGTCTCACCGGTCAACTCCGACAACTCCACCATCAAAGGACGCAATTGTGCAACGTAGTCTCTTGAGCGGACAAAAGCATTGCCCATCTGAAACCCCGCCACCCCGATTCGCCACCGACCGGAATCGGGCTCGATGGATAAGAATTTCATCGACTCTAAGGTGCTTAACAAACGATGCACGGTTGAGGGCGCTAATTCAGTGACCTCCGCGATCTCAACCAGAGTCAGTCCCCGTCGACTGGCGGCACATGCCGATAAAATCGACAGTCCCCTGATGAGTGTTTTCGACTGACCACCGAGTTCATCGGTCATATTCAATTCCTTCTGTCACCGGTTCTCCATGGCGGACAATCAGATTAACTTCAAGCCCTCGGAAGGTATTCACGGTCAATTGATACAAGCAATCCAGCCACTGCCCTGAGGTCACAGCAAGCGGCCCACCCGCTGGCTGCGCTCCAAACCAAACGGCACTGACTTCGCGTCCATCCAACCGCAATCGCAGTCGGCAATGACTGCCATCACGCCCAATCGCACGCGCCTCCAGCACCTCAAATACACCCTCAAACACAGGCTCTTCAAAGCCCCGTCCGAACGGTCCGAGTTGTGCCAATTCATCGGCGCGCTCGATGCTCAAGTCTTCGGCTAATAGAGCCCCATCGGTCCAACGCTGCACACCTTCTGTGTGTTCAGCATGATGCGCTAGCCAATAGCCCACGATCGAAGCTTCCAACGCACCCACCGCGTGCTTCGGCAGGGTCATGCCGCAGGCCCCGACATGCCCCCCGTACCGCAGAAATAATCCAGGATGATCGGCTTCGACTGAATCCAACATGGCCTTAGCATCCACGCCGGGAATCGATCGCATCGACCCAGTCAGGACCTCTGGGCTCTGCCCTTCAGTTAATACGATGGCCGGTCTGCCCGTGGCCTCCACCAGCCGACTGGCCACGATCCCCTGAACCCCGGGGTGTCCGTCGGGTAAGACCACCACCGACACCGGCGCACCGTGCAGTCGTTGTCGACTGGCGATTGGAGCTGCCGTCTCAACCATCTGCTTTTCAATGGCTCGACGCGCAGTATTGGCCGCGTCCAAATCCAAAAAGGCGGCCTCTGCAATGGAAGGATGCGTGGCCGTTAAATACTCAAAACCCCGCATCGAATCGTCCAGTCGGCCGCGCGCATTGAGCCGAGGTGCCAACTGAAAGGCCAAAAAGGAGGCATTTAAATCACGTGGGTCTCGGATCAAACGATCAAAGGCCACTTGCCAGCAAGGGCGGGCCTGTTTCGCCATCATTGAGAGCCCTGCGTTCACTACGGCTCGATTGGCTTCGCTTTCCCCGAGGGAGACGCAGTCAGCGACCGTTCCTAAGGCAACGTAATCCAACAAATCACCCAGTTTTGGACTGGTGTCTGATAACAACCCGACCTCAATCAACCGGGTGCGGAGTGCACACATCACCAGCCATGACACCAAACATCCGGCGATGGCTTTGTCTGGATAGGTACAGTCGGCTCGATTCGGATTGATCACAGCCACCGCACTCGGTGGGGGTCCCGATTCAGAGACGCGATGATGGTCGGTCACAATCACATCCAAGTTGCGCTCATTCGCCAGATCAACCTGAGGTAAATCAGCAATTCCACAGTCAATTGTCACAATCAGTTTAGTCCCTTGCTCAACAATTTCCTCAATCGCTCCATTATTCAAACCAAAACCTTCTAGATTTCGATGTGGGATATAGACTATAAAATTCTCGTAACCAATTTTTCTGAAAAAGTCATTCAAAACAACTGCACCAGGAACACCGTCAGCATCATAATCACTAAAAATACAAATTTTTTCTTCATTTTTGATCGCAGTCAGAATCCTGTTTACCGCCTTGTCCATATCTTTTAGCAAAAAAGGGTC
>CAJXXD010000033.1 GCA_913062835.1 uncultured Gammaproteobacteria bacterium | reverse complement strand
TCGTCGACAGAGATCTCATAGCCGTCTTCGCCGGTGTAGCCACAACACGACAGCACCACGCCGATGCCATTCAGTTGAGTTTGTATGGCGCGCATGAATACGAGCTCTGCGGCCTCGGGTATCAGGCGCGACATCATGCCACGGGCTTTCGGTCCTTGCACGGCAATGAGGCAGGCACGGTCTTGGTAGGTGAGTGAGAGGCTGTCAGGCAAATGGCGTTTGAGGTGTTCGATGTCCGCCAGCTTGCAAGCGCCATTGACGACCAGCCCCCAACGATCGGTGTCCCATCGAGTCAGCATCAGATCGTCTAGAATGCCGCCGTTTTCCAATGTGAGTTGCGAGTATCGGATTTGCCCCGCCTGCATTTCATGAAGCGCAGCCGGGACTAGGCGCTCTAGCGCGTCGGTGGATCCGTGGCCTTCGACGATCAGTTGGCCCATATGGGACACATCAAATAGGCCCACTGCGTCGCGGGTATGCGTATGCTCGCCTTTGACGCCCAAAGGGTACTGAATCGGCATGCGATAGCCAGCAAAGGGGGCAAACTTAGCACCGAGCTCGGTGTGCAGGGGCTCTAAATACAACCTATTCAGTTCGGTCATGCGGACTCCTCGCGTGTCGCGTTGCATGACCCATCTGTCATTGACCTGAGAGATTCGCGGTCTAGGACCACTTACGCCTTCGGTGAGCCGGTGGGCTGCTTTCCAGATTCGATCGTTCGAGCTGCGGTCCGTGGGCCTGAGAGTTTCCGGGTCGGTTGCTCCTTCGGCGGCTTAATAAAGCGCTCTCCCTCAGCTCGAATGCTCACGAGAAGATTCCCCGAAAGCGATCGAATCGGTATTATGTGCGACTCTCCGAAGCCATGCAATGAAGGATCTTGAGATGTACGCAAAGACTTCAACTATTTCTGATTACGACCAGGCGCTCTTTGATGCCATGGCCAAAGAAGCGGTGCGTCAAGAAGACCACATTGAGCTGATTGCCTCGGAAAACTATGCAAGCCCCCGGGTACTTGAGGCACAGGGGTCGGTGCTGACCAATAAATACGCCGAAGGCTACCCAGGCAAGCGCTATTATGGCGGCTGCGAGTACGTCGATGTGGTCGAGCAGCTGGCCATCGATCGTGCCAAGCAGTTGTTTGGTGCGGCCTACGCCAACGTACAACCGCATGCCGGATCACAAGCCAACGCAGCTGCGTATTTGGCATTGTTAGAGGCCGGTGACACGATTTTAGGGATGTCATTGGCTGACGGTGGGCATTTGACCCATGGTGCGTCCGTGAACTTCTCAGGCAAGGTTTATAAAGCAGTCCAGTATGGCATCGACGCCGATGGATACATGGACTACAACGAGATTTCTGATTTGGCCGAGCAGCATAAGCCTAAGCTGTTGTTGGGCGGTTTCTCAGCATACTCACGCGTGGTCGATTGGGCTAAAATGCGTGAAATTGCCGACAACGTCGGTGCGTATTTCTTGGTGGATATGGCTCATATTGCAGGCTTGGTCGCCGCGGGTGTGTATCCTTCACCGATTCCTCATGCCCATGTTGTGACCACCACGACGCACAAAACACTCCGCGGTCCGCGTTCGGGTTTGATTCTGTCTGGTCTCGAAGACGAAACACTGCACAAGAAATTAAACAGTGCAGTTTTCCCAGGTATGCAGGGCGGTCCGCTGATGCACGCCATTGCCGGTAAGGCTGTGGCCTTTAAAGAAGCGATGGAGCCTGAGTTTAAAACCTACCAGGCACAGGTCGTGAAGAACGCACAAACCATGGCGGCCGTGTTTATCGAACGTGGATTCAAGATTGTCTCAGGTGGGACTGATAATCACCTGATGCTCGTCGACTTGGTGGCACAGGGTATCACCGGGAAAGCGGCCGATGCCGCTTTGGGTGAGAGCCATATCACCGTCAATAAGAATGCCGTGCCAAATGACCCGCAATCACCTTTCGTGACCTCGGGCATCCGCATTGGGACGCCTGCGGTGACCACGCGTGGATTTGTGGAAAGCGATTGCCGTGACCTGGCTCACTTGATTTGTGATGTGTTGGACGCGCTGGACGACGAGTCCGTGAAGACGCGTGTACGCGAATCGGTTAAGGCAATGTGCGATCGTTTGCCGGTCTATCGCTAAGCATAGCCTCTAGGCGGCGATCTTTTGCCGCCCAAATGTCATTCATCCAACCCCGGAAGGCCTTTAATTCGGCCAGCGTTTCCGGGGTTTTTTGTAGGGTCTCGGGCACCTCAATGCGTTCAATATGAAGACGTATCTCAGGAATCTGCCCGGACAACAGTCGCCATACACTGAGTTGAGCGCCTGGGTAGGCAATGGTGAGGTCGTAGACGCTGTCGAGTCGCTCTCGTAAACAATCCAACGCCAATTGAGGGCCACCGACTTTGGGTTTCAAGAGGTGGGTGTACGGCGATCGATTCTTGCTGTGTTTGAGTTCAGAAAAACGGGTGCCTTCGGCGAAGTTAACCACCACGCAGGGTTGATCTGGATGGCGGGTGAGCACGCGGTGGGCGTAATCAAAATCTCGATGTTTCAGTTCAGGACGGTCTTTGATGTCCTCGGCCGTGTAGCGGCGCATGATTGGGAAGTCTAAGGCCCAGGCACAGATGCCAATCACTGGGACGTAAATCAATTCCCATTTCATAAAGAAACGGGGCAGGGTCGTATCTTTACCCAACAACCAAATCACCACCAAGATATCGACCCAGCTTCGGTGATTGGCGAGGATTAGATGGGTACCCTTCGGATCAGGCCGCGTGCCCTCAAGCACCCAGCGAGTCGGTAGGCTTGCCAGGAGGCCTCGGAGTGCATTGGCCCAACGTGAGGCGATCCAGGTCGTGATGCGATAGGCCACGCTCTCGGTTTTAGACCACAACTTCAAGGGAGCGATGAATAGGATGCAGAGTGCGCCGAATATTGTTGCGACTGCGAGAAGAAAAACGCGTAAACTTCCGGTCATGCCTTTAGCCAAAGTGTCATTGCGACTTGATTATAGCCTGATTAGGCTTCGCCTTCGTTTATTCATTGGATCATAAATGTCCGACGCCGTCGTTGTAGAACCTCAAGGCCCCGCCGACAGTGCTGTCATTTGGCTGCACGGATTAGGCGCCAGTGGTCACGATTTTGAACCTGCGGTCCCGTTATTAGGGTTGTCTCAGTCCACTCGATTCATTTTTCCTCATGCGCCGGAGATTCCGGTCACAGTCAACGGAGGCATGGTTATGCCTGCCTGGTATGACATTGAGCATATGGATATCGAGCGGACCATTGATGTGGCAGGTATTCAGGCTTCCGCTGATATTGTGGATCAATGGGTGCAATCACAACTGGACGCGGGCATTTCGGCGTCTCGTATTTTTTTGGTGGGATTCAGCCAAGGTGGCGCGGTGGCTTTGTATGCCGGCGTTCGATCGAAGAAGACCTTGGGTGGCGTGCTCGCGTTGTCTACATATTGGGTGGGCGAACAAGATCCGAACCTGCGTCCGGGCCGGACGCCTGCCGAACTACCGATTGAAATTCATCACGGGCAATTTGATCCCGTGGTGCCATTCGCGCTGGGCGAGCAAGCAAAAGCCTCTTTAGAGGCGCTTGGTTACTCAGTGACTTTTCAGGCGTACCCCATGGAACACAATGTGGTGCCTGAACAATTACGGGCCATCGGACATTGGATGGCATCCCATTTGAACTCCGATTTCCCGACAAGGAGCAAGGAATGAAACAACCTGTACGCGTTGCTGTGACCGGTGCTGCCGGCGCTATCAGCTATACGATTCTATTTAAAATCGCAGCCGGAGAGCTGCTTGGTAAAGACCAGCCAATTATTCTGCAGTTGGTTGAGATTCCACCGGCCATGACCGCTCTGAATGGCGTAGTCATGGAGCTGATTGATTGTGCGTATCCATTGTTGGCGGGCATTACGACCCACGACAACCCGGCCGATGGCTTTAAGGATGCGGATGTGGCCTTCTTGATTGGCGCGCGTCCACGCGGACCTGGCATGGAGCGTGCCGACCTTCTGAAAGAAAACGCGAAGATCTTCTCGGTACAGGGCAAGGCCTTGAACGACAATGCCTCAAAGAATGTCCGCGTGTTGGTGGTGGGCAACCCAGCCAACACCAATGCATTGATTGCGGCCCGTAATGCACCGGATCTCGATCCACGTCAGTTCACGGCGATGACTCGTTTGGATCACAACCGTGCTGTCGGTATTTTGGCGAATCATTTAGGCGCACAGCCCACTGATGTGGACAACGCCATCATTTGGGGTAACCACTCACCGACTCAGTACCCCGATCTTCACCGTGCGACAGTCAAAGGCCAGCCTGCGCTGTCTCAAATCGATCGCACTTGGTACGAGACCGACTACATCCCAACCGTAGCCAAGCGCGGTGCGGCCATCATTGATGCGCGTGGTGCATCGTCTGCTGCCTCAGCCGCTCAGGCTGCGATCGACCACATGCGTGATTGGATGCTCGGAACGGCCGGTAAAGTCGTGTCGATGGCAGTGCCTTCAGACGGTTCTTATGGCATCGCACCGGGCGTGATTTACTCATTCCCTGTGGTCTGTGAAGGCGGTGATTACAAAGTCGTCCAGGGCGTTGAAGTCAGTGATTTTTCACGTGGCAAGATGGACGCTACCAATGACGAACTGGTGGGTGAGCGCGACGCGATTGCCGACTTGTTGCCTGCTGAAACGGAAGCAAAACTCAACGGAGTCTCGCATCCCGCAGCATAATCGGCGACGATAAACGAAAGGGGGCATCGCCCCCGATCGTTTGGAGTTTGCTATGAATACCCAGCGTGTCTGGTTTGCTTTCTTTATAGTCTTGGCCTTGACGATGAACTTCAGTTTCTTCGTCGGTGATATCGACAATCCGGATCATCACCATCCCTATGAATTTTTCTTTGCGCTCGTGGTGTCTTTAATCGCCACGGTATTGAAGGTGGGTGATCGTTCCCATGTGGGTGCTCTTTTGCTCGCGACCAGTCTAGTAGCCGATTTACAGTTGATCATCGGGGCAGTGGTTTGGGGCATGGCAGTGCAAAGCGGGGAGCCCATTTCCGGAGCTGTTATGGCGAGTGTGGTGTCCTTGGCGGGTGGTGCGATGATAGCCAACATCATTAGTGTTGTGTTGCTGCTCGCTGAGACGTTGCAAATTAAGCGCTGATGGGTCGATATCGCGCACGCCCCAAAGTGCGCGGGGCACCCATGTGGATTGTGCTCTTAGAGCTCAGAACCCCACTGATTGTCTTGATTCTGACGTACGCGGTGAGCTGTCTTGGCTTGGTGTTGATTCCAGGTCAGACCGACACCGGCGAGGTCTACCATTTAAGTTTCTTTGATGCGTTCTACGTTATCAGCTACACCGCCACCACTATTGGCTATGGCGAGCTTCCCTATGCCTTTACCGGCGCCCAGCGGATGTGGATGCTGGTGGTCATCTATTCGACTGTCATTGCCTGGCTGTATGCCTTAGGGGCAGTGCTTACGGTGTTGACGGATCCTGAGTTTAGAAAACTTCGGCGGTATCAGAAAACTGTCAATCGTGTGAAAACTCACCCAGTTCCGTTTTGGGTGGTGTGTGGCTATGGCAGCGCTGGCAGTCAGTTGGTTCGATTTTTGGATCAGAGTGGCACGCGGTGCGTGGCGGTCGAGTCAGAGAAATCCCGGTTTGATCAGGCACGCTTATCGAATTTGTCCTATGAGCTGGATGTGTTCTGGGCCGATGCCATGGACCCTCAAGTGTTGGTGGATGCGGGGGTTCAGCATCCTAGATGCCAAGGCGTGGTGGTGCTGACTGACAGCGATCAAGCGAACCTGACCGTCGCGACCAATGTGAAGATTTTGGCGCCTCGAGTCCCTGTGTTTGCCCGCTCCAAATCAGATGCCAATACGCGAAATTTACGGAGCTTCGATACCGAAGTGATTATTGATTTGGATCGTGTGGCGGCTCGTTCCGTGGGTCAATTGATTCAGCGACCCAAGGCCTATGCGCTGTATCACGAGCTGGTGGATCCTGATTTGAATCGCATCGAGGCGATGCCGATACCCGAGACCGGGCATTGGATTGTGTGTGGCTCGAACCGACTTTCGGAACTGGTGTGCGAGGTCTTTGTACGAGATGCCATTCCCTTTGTGTGGGTGAGCCCGAATCGGCCGTCCTCGGATGACATTGAGTGGGTCGAAGGCCCGGGCACAGAGGCAGTGACCCTGAAACAAGCGCGCATTGATGAAGCGGCGGGGGTGATTGCAGCGACGGACAGTGATGGCGACAACCTCTCGATTTTGTTAACCGCCAAGGCAGAGAAATCACCCCTTGTGACCGTGGCACGTCGAAATCGCCCGACCAGCGAACCGGTGTTTCAGCATGGGGGATTCAGTGTGGTGCTGCGCGAGGGCAGGCTCCTTGCGCAAGAGATGTTTGCTCGGATTCAGTCCCCCTTACTCCACCAGTTTTTGAGTCAGCTTGAATTGATGCCAGAGGCTCTGGTCGATGGGCTAATCGATAAGTTGTATCGGCGTTTGCCGGAGGGCGATGTCGAGCTGGATCATTTCGTGATTTCGTTGCGTGAAGCCGATGCACCGGCGGTGGTCTCGGCGCTTGAGTCTGGGCAACGGGTTGAGTTGGGAGATTTGCTTCGTGATCCCGGCGAGGGCCATCCGCCTTTGGCTTTGATTTGTTTGTTTTTGGTGCGGTTTAACGGTGACCTGGTGCCTTTCCCTGGGGAGCATTTGGATTTGGGGTATGGCGATCAACTCTTGATGTGGGGAGCTGAGGGTGTGGATGCGCGCATTGAATGGTTGTTGGGCCGAGACGATCTATTCCAGTCGCTATTGGCTCATCGATCGATTTCGTAGCCTGTCGTTCGTGTTATTTAGCTAAAACGTCCACTCTAGATTGACGGCACCAAGGTCAAAAAATTGTGAGAGTTCTGCTTAAGCGACGTTCAGGGGATTAGATCATCTACATCCACTCCGAGGGCATTGGCTAGGGCTTTCATAGTCGACAGGCGCGGATCGATCTTGCGGTTCTCGATGTTGCAAACGGTTGAAGTGCGTACTCCCGCTTTATGGGCCAGCGCCGCTTGCGTGAGTCCAGTCGCTTTCCGCCAGGCGGTAAGCGGATGGATGGTGCCGTCTAATGATGCGGTCAGTAGATCGGCAGGCAGTAGCGGTGCCGCAGTACTGTCCCGCAGTGCCTGATCGGCGATGGCAATGTCGCCCGCATCCTCGATCAATGCGTGGTACTCGGCCTCGGTCAGTACGATCATCTTCTTGCCTTGCAGGTTCAATGCTTTGCAATTTTAGTGCAATGACGGAGAGCCATACAATCTGGATTCGCTGAGGTGCTCGCTTGCCTAAAGGTTAGCACCATAAAAAAGCCCGCCCGCTTGCGCGGACGGGCTTTGGGTCACTTAAAAAGACAGTGCTTAGAACTGTTCTTCTTCAGTGGATCCGGTCAGTGCAGTCACGCTTGACTGGCCGCCTTGGATTACTGTGGTGACGTCGTCGAAGTAGCCAGTGCCCACTTCCTGCTGGTGCGCAACAAAGGTGTAGCCACGCTCTGCAGCAGCAAACTCAGGCTCCTGAACCATTTCAACATAGTGCTTCATGCCTTCGCCGCGTGAGTAGTTATACGCAAGCTCAAA
>CAJXXD010000032.1 GCA_913062835.1 uncultured Gammaproteobacteria bacterium | reverse complement strand
TGCGTCTTTTGATTGACTCGGGAGAGCTCGCACCCGGTGCTCGCCTTAATGAAATTGAGCTGTGTGAGCAGCTCGGCGTCTCGCGAACACCGCTTAGAGAAGCGATTCGATCTCTGGCCACTGAAGGCCTGGTTGAATTACAGCCCAATCGGGGTGCAACCGTCAGTATCGTGACAGTCGAGGACCTTACTGAAATCCTTCCAATCATGGCGGCCTTAGAGGGCCTCGGTGGACGACTCGCCGCTCAGACCATGACCGACGAGAAAATTACCGAAGTGCGGTCGGCACATGAAAAAATGCTGACCCATTATCGGAGAAAAGAACTGCCTGAGTATTTTGAAGCCAACCGACTTATCCACGAGCTCATTACCGAGGGAAGCGGCAACCAAACCTTAGTGGACCAGATCAATAGCCTCTCTGCCAAAGTCCGGAGGGCTCGATTCAGCACAGAAATGACTGAAGAGTATTGGGCCAAAGCAGTGGCTGAGCACGAAGAAATTATTGAGGCACTCGAAGCGCGAGATGGAGCCAAATTAGAAGCCATCATTATTAATCACGTGAAGACCAAAGAGATCACGATTCGCGGTGTGATCGCCTCGGATTGATAAGATCAGAGCCAGGTGGCGCCTCACAATCACCAAAGCTCGGGGGAACACAAAGCCTCAACACACGCAAACTGGATTGGCTTCGAAGGCAGAGGCCGCTCACGCAACATGGCCGCTTGCCATCCAAAGGGGTACTCAAGTGGATAAGGGGGCACAAAGAATGCACCCACCGCATCAGTCACTTCGAATCGACCATAATAATCAGGATCACCATAGACCATCCAAGCATCCACTGCGCGGTCTTGAAGGTCCAAAACACCTGCCTTCACCAGACGCGACCCGACCCCTTGATTCTGACATTCAGGCAGTACTGCTAAGGGGGCCAAAATATAAGCAGACCCGATCTCTACAGTTTCAAAGTGCACCGGACTAAACGCAACATAACCCAAAATCTGCTGATCTCTCTCTGCGACCCATGAGAGCACTGGAGGCACATTTTGGTCCGCTAATAACTGCGTCACCATGGGCGCAATCACAGCGCTTTCTTCGATGGAAAATGCAGCGTGAATGACCCTATGAATGCCGTTGAGATCTGAGTCAGAAGCCCGTCGAATGCGAATCATGTTATCGGAACCCAATAGCAATGTGTTTACTCAACCGTGACGCTCTTCGCCAAATTACGAGGCTGATCGACATCCGTACCTCTTTGCACAGCGACGTGGTAGGACAATAGCTGCAGCGGAATAGTAAATACAATGGGTGCCAGCAGCGCATGGGTTTCGGGCATCACGCATTGAGTCACATCGATTGCCGACGGATCAGCCACCGCATGATCTGTAAAGACGATCAGCTGCCCACCGCGCGCTTTCACTTCGGACAAGTTTGACCTGAGCTTCTCAACCAACTCATCATTTGGAGCCACGGCGACCACCGGCATGTGTTCGTCGACTAGGGCCAGCGGCCCATGTTTGAGCTCACCGGCGGCATACGCCTCGGCATGGATATACGACAGCTCTTTGAGCTTAAGTGCACCCTCCATGGCGATGGGATTCATAGTAGACCGGCCCAAAAAAAGCGTATGTTGCTTATCGGCAAACCGCTCTGCTAACCCTTCGATTTCTGTTTCACTTTTCAAACTTTTGGCCACAAGACCTGGGAGTTGATGCAATGCAGAAACGAGACCGGGCTCATCAAAATCGGTTCTCTGCTTGGCCAGCAAGCCTGCCAATAACAGCAACACCGTTAACTGCGTCGTAAATGCCTTCGTACTGGCTACGCCGATTTCGGGACCCGCCTCCGTCATCAATGCCAAATCAGTTTCACGAACCAGACTAGACGTCGCCACATTGCAGATGGCCAAGGTCGCCAAAACATGTGAGGACTCTAGGTGTCTCAGAGCAGCCAAAACATCCGCGGTCTCGCCTGACTGCGAGATGGCAATCCAAAGCGTATTCGGTAAAGTCACAACACTTCGGTACCGATACTCACTGCCAATCTCGACCTGGCACGGAATGCCGGCCAATTGTTCAATCCAATACTTAGCCACGAGGCCTGCATGGTAGCTGGTGCCACAGGCGACAATTTGAACTGCTTGCACCTGACTTAAAAGCGCCTCGCCCTTGGGACCTAAAACTCCCGGCAACAATGCGTCTTTACCCAAGCGTCCTGCCAACGTCGCCGCTATGGCTTCAGGTTGTTCATGAATTTCTTTGGCCATGAAATGGCGATAAGCCCCTTTTGAAGCGACATCTTGGCCTTGGTGTGCATAGGTCATCGGCCGATGTACCGGCTGATGGGCGCCATCAAAAAGCTGGTATCCGTCTGCGGTGATCCGAGCAGAATCCCCTTCATCAAAAAATACGAAGCGATCCGTAACATGCAACAACGCCAACTGATCAGAACCAACAAAGTGTTCTCCATGCCCTACACCCAACACCAAGGGACTGCCTTGGCGGGCAACCCAAAGAACGCCAGGGTGAGTCGAATCTAGAATGGCGAGGGCGTAGGCGCCCTCAAGCTGGTCAAGTGTGGCTCGCACGATGGCATCAAAATCACTGCCGAGCTTTTCAGCTTCGTGCGCCAAAAGGTGCGCAACGGTTTCTGTGTCGGTGTCTGAGGTAAATTCATACCCAGCTGCTTCGAGACGACTTCGTAAAGAGGCGTGGTTTTCAATGATGCCGTTATGAACCACGGCAAACCGACCGGATTGATGCGGGTGAGCATTGGCTTCGCTAGGCACCCCATGAGTGGCCCAACGGGTGTGAGCGATTCCCTGTCGGGCATTGCTGGCACCCAATTTCGCTTCAAGCTCAGCCACCTTACCGGCAGCTCGGGTTCGGTGAATCGCCTCGCCCTCAATCAGTGCCATGCCGGCAGAATCATATCCTCGGTATTCTAAGCGCTTGAGCCCCTCCAATAAGATGGACTGAATCGGACGCGCAGCGACGGCTGCCACAATGCCACACATACCCGATTACTCCTTGGCTTTTTTGGGTCTTTGATATGAAGGAATCGATTTTTGAGGTGCACGAGACACGGCTAATGCATCAGGCTCCACATCACGGGTGATCACAGAGCCCGCACCGAGCGTCGCACCATCGCCTACAGTAACCGGAGCCACTAGACTGCTATTGGATCCAACGAAAACCCGATCGCCGAGAACCGTCCGATGTTTATTGGCACCATCGTAATTACAGGTAATGGTCCCAGCCCCGACATTGCTTAATTCACCGACCGATGCATCGCCGATATAACTCAGATGATTCACCTTACTCCCCACTCCAATCTCGGCGTTTTTCGTCTCAACAAAATTACCGATATGGGTGTTCGCAGCCAAGCGAGTGCCAGGGCGGAGTCGCGCAAACGGTCCTATCTGTGCGGCTTCCCCTACATGCGTGTCTTCTAATACCGAATAAGGTTTTAAAACGACCTGCTCAGCCACTTCGACACGCGTTAAGTGACAGCCAAATCCAATGTGGCAGCCCGTACCGATCGATAACGGGCCTATTAAAGTGACATTGGGCTCAATAACGACGTCAGCGCCCACCTCGACCTCGCCCATTATGTAGACACTGGATGGATCACGAAGGGTCACACCTGCCTGCAGCAGCGCATTGCGACGCTCTGCCTGAACCAATTGCTCCATTTGCGCAAGTTGCGCCTTGTCATTAATTCCCATCACTGCCGCCTCAGGACCCGTAATCCCATGCACAATTGCACCTTCAGCCACCGCTAAAGCCACGCAGTCGGTTAAATAATACTCTTCTTGGGCATTTGTGTTTTTTACCTGCGGAAGCAGTCGCTGAAACAACGCGGTCGGCGCCGCATAAATCCCGCTGTTGATTTCACAAATCGCTCGCTCAGTCGCCGATGCGTCTCGATGCTCGACAATGGATAAAACGTCGCCGTCACCGTTTCGGATAATCCGGCCATACCCCGCGGGATCTTTGACGATTGCGGTTAACACAGACAGATGATCATCGCTGACTGCTAGAAGAGGGCGCAAGATGTCGGGTGTCACCAAAGGAACATCACCGTACAACACCAAAGTTTTCCCTTCAGCTGATGCATTTTCCAGTGCGATTGTCAGGGCATGTCCCGTCCCCAACTGACGATCCTGGTAGGCAAGTCGACAACCGAGAGTACCAACCCAATCATCGATGTGCTCGCGCCCGTGGCCCGTGACGACCGTGACTGCACCACCGAACTCATCAACGAGAGTTTTTGCAGTTCGTATGACGTGGAAAAGAATAGGCTCCCCGGCCAATAGGTGCATGACCTTAGGGAGCCTAGATTGCATCCGGCTGCCTTTACCGGCCGCCAGGATGACGATATTAAGCACGGCGTTTCCGCAGCTGCTCGATTACACGGATGCGAGCAACCGCTTCCGCTAACTCAACAGCCGCTCGAGAGTAATCAAAGTCTGCCTGTTGTTCAGCCAACAATCGCTTCACTTCTTCCTGAGCCTGCAAAGCGGCACTCTCATCAAGATTGTCCGCACGTTCGGCCGTATCTGCCAACAAAGTAACTTGTGTTGGAACCACTTCTAAAAAGCCGCCCGACACGTAAAACAGCTCGTCACTGCCGTCTTCAAAGACCAGGCGCACAGGGCCTGGCTTCAACGTAGTGATCAAAGGGGCGTGCCCGGGCGTAATGCCCAGGTCACCTAAATCACCCGCTGCGATCACCATTTGGACTTCGCCAGAGTACAAAGACTCTTCGGCGGAGACCACGTGACATTGCATGGTTTTAGCCATGAGAACCCCTTAGAGACTCTTCGCCTTTTCAATTGCTTCTTCAATGCCGCCCACCATGTAGAACGCCTGCTCTGGCAGGTGGTCATAGTCGCCGTCCAAAATGCCTTTGAATCCGCGGATAGTATCCTTCAACGAGACATATTTACCGGGTGAGCCCGTGAATACTTCAGCTACGAAGAATGGCTGTGACAAGAAGCGCTCAATCTTACGCGCACGCGCCACAGTCAACTTATCTTCTTCAGAAAGTTCATCCATACCCAAGATAGCAATGATGTCTTTCAGTTCTTTGTAGCCCTGCAACACCTGCTGTACGCCACGTGCCACTTCGTAATGCTCTTCACCAATTACAAGTGGATCAAGCTGACGCGAGGTCGAGTCCAATGGATCTACCGCTGGGTAAATACCCAAAGCGGCAATCTGACGGCTCAGTACCACAGTCGCATCCAAGTGGGCGAACGTGGTCGCTGGAGACGGATCCGTCAAGTCATCCGCTGGTACGTAAACCGCCTGGATAGACGTAATCGATCCTGTCTTAGTCGACGTAATCCGTTCTTGAAGAACACCCATCTCTTCGGCCAATGTCGGCTGATAACCTACTGCCGATGGCATACGACCCAACAGTGCGGATACTTCGGTGCCCGCCAAGGTGTAACGGTAGATGTTATCTACGAACAACAGTACATCACGACCTTCATCACGGAAGTGCTCCGCCATGGTCAAACCAGTCAGTGCAACACGAAGACGGTTTCCTGGTGGCTCGTTCATCTGGCCATATACCAAGGATACCTTGTCGATTACGTTCGAATCGGTCATCTCGTGGTAAAAGTCGTTACCTTCACGAGTCCGCTCACCCACACCCGCGAACACGGAATAACCCGAGTGTTCGATCGCGATGTTACGAATCAACTCCATCATGTTGACGGTCTTACCTACACCGGCACCACCGAACAATCCAACCTTACCGCCCTTAGCAAACGGCGCCACCAAGTCAATCACCTTAATACCGGTCTCAAGCAGCTCAGTCGATGCGGACTGATCTGCAAATGAAGGAGCCTTGCGGTGAATAGGCATACGGCTCTGCTCACCAATAGGCCCTTTTTCATCGATTGGGTTACCCAGTACGTCCATGATTCGGCCGAGCGTTTCTGTACCCACTGGCACTGAAATCGGCGCCTTGGTGTTTTCAACCTGTAAGCCACGAGACAGACCCTCTGTTGAGCCCATCGCGATGGTACGCACTACGCCGTCGCCTAATTGCTGTTGCACTTCCAACACAATTGGCTTGCCATCGACTGTCAGCGCATCGTAAACCTGTGGGACTGACTCACGCGGGAACTCAACGTCAATTACCGCGCCGATGATCTGGACAATCTTTCCGCTACTCATCGTATTTCTCCTAAAACAATTCGTTCTTACAGTGCCGCGGCACCGCCAACAATTTCTGAAATTTCTTGGGTGATCGCTGCTTGACGCGCCTTGTTGTAAATCAGCGCCAACTCGTCCATCAGCTGTCCCGCGTTATCTGTCGCTGCTTTCATAGCAACCATTCGCGCAGCCTGTTCACAGGCCAAGTTCTCAACCACTGACTGATACACCAAAGACTCGATATAGCGAATCAACAATGCGTTGAGCACCGCCGCCGCATCTGGCTCATAGATGTAATCCCAATGCCCGTTCATTCCGAGCTGTTCCGTAGAGCCCGTCTCTTTAGGCAAGGGCAACAGCTGCTGCACATTAGGTTTCTGCGTCATGGTGTTTACGAACTGGTTGTACACGACGTACAAGCGATCAATTCGACCTGACTCATAAGCATCCATCATCACCTTAACGCTACCAATTAAATCGGCAACGGTAGGCTGATCACCCACATTTCCAGCCGTCGCAACGACATTTCCACCAAAACTCCGGAAGAAGCCGAGGGCTTTTGAGCCAATCACCGCGAGGTCAACTTCAACCCCTCGGCCATGCTGCTCACCCATTGCCGCGACTGCCTGCTTAAACAAGTTTGCGTTTAACCCGCCACAGAGACCGCGATCAGTCGATACAATGATGTAACCGACGCGCTTAACTTCACGCTCTTCCAAATACAGATGATTGTATTCCGGGTTGGCGTGAGCCAAATGTCCAATCACATCTAAGATGCGATCCGCGTAGGGACGTGTCGACCCCATACGCTCTTGGGCCTTGCGCATTTTGGAGGCCGCAACCAGTTGCATCGCACTCGTAATTTTTTGAGTGTTTTTGATGCTACCGATTTGGTTGCGAATTTCCTTTCCAACTGCCATGCCTGTTGCCTCTATCTAGTTCGCGATCAGTAACTCTGCGATGACTTAAATGACTCAACAGCGGCCTTCAGCTTGGCTGCGATATCATCGTTGTAATCGCCTTTCTTATTGATCTCGGCACGGAGGTCAGCATGCTCGGAACGGAAATAAGCAAGTAACGCCGCTTCGAATGCCACCACTTTGTTGACAGGTACGTCGTCCAAGAAGCCTTCGTTAGCTACATACAGAACCAAGCCCATATCAGCAATCGACTGCGGACTGTACTGCTTCTGCTTCATCAGTTCGGTCACACGCTGTCCGTGTTCCAACTGCTTACGAGTCGCATCATCTAGGTCCGATGCGAACTGAGCGAACGCAGCCAACTCACGATACTGCGCCAATGCCAGACGAATACCGCCGCCCAACTTCTTAACAATCTTGGTTTGCGCCGCACCACCCACTCGAGATACCGAAATACCCGCGTTCATCGCAGGGCGGATACCTGAGTTAAAGAGGTTGGTTTCCAAGAAGATCTGACCGTCGGTGATCGAAATGACGTTGGTTGGGACGAACGCCGATACGTCACCTGCCTGAGTCTCAATGATTGGCAAAGCGGTCAATGAGCCGGTTTGG
>CAJXXD010000031.1 GCA_913062835.1 uncultured Gammaproteobacteria bacterium | reverse complement strand
ATCGGCTGGCATCGCGATCGTTCGGATTGCAGGGTTATGGGGCGGTAAAGATTCAGGCATCTGACGCTCTCGTATGCGAGCCGGTTAACCGGCCGTTAAATGAATAACAGCACGACGAAAAACAACAGGTAGGCACCCGCCAACCACATTGATGCCACGATGAACCAATGGAGGATGCGAGCTATGGTGTGTTTCACGTCGTCTGTCTCAGGCAAAATTTTCACCATAATGAGCGGATATGAGGCCAATTACCAGCTCAATACCCTTCGACCAGGTGTCGAATATCGCCAGGCAACATAGCATCGACCGGTTCCAATCCGCCCCAACCGACAGGTTGCACCCAGGCCTCAAAACGATGCCACCTTGTTTGCATTTTTTTCACCCACTGCATGGATTGAATCTCCTTGTATCTGATAGCGATAGGATCGCGCATGGACACAAATAAATATAATCGTATTTTTAAAATCGATTAATTTTCTAAAACTATCGATGCCTGTTGTGAAACGTCGAAGAGACCCCACCCATTTGTGCGAGAACCCAAGGAGATGCCATGCCAAGCCTCGACCAACTGATTCAAACCGGACGATCTTTTAAAACCTATTTCGATGAACCTGTGTCCGAGGAAGCACTTAGGGCCCTCTGGCAACTGACTGCGCTAGCACCGACGGCCAACAATTGCTCACCGCTTCGGGTCGTCTTTGCCACATCTCAAAACGCCATAACCCAACTTGCAGAAACGGCCCATGGATACAACAAAGAGCGTGTTCAGTCCGCACCAGCGGCTGCCATTTTGGCTTATGACATCCATTTTTATGACCACTTCACCACGTTAGCGCCGCACTTGAAGCAGCCCCCATCCCAGGCGAGCTGGTCAACCGAGCAAAAACAAGCCATGGCCGTAAAAAATGCCAATATTCAGGCCGGATTTTTTATTCTGGCCGCGCGTCATCTAGGCCTAGACTGTGGACCCATGGGTGGATTTGAGGCCCAAGACGTGGAGCGGGTATTTTTCGATGATCCCAACTGGCGATTCAACTTTGTGGTATTGCTCGGCCGCGGCAACCCCGACAGCCTCTATCCTCGCGCGGACCGCTTAGCCTTCGAGACGGCTTGTCGTTTGGTCTAGTGAGAAACATCGGCGAGGAATTGCCGACTGCTCGGCCCAGACGCCGTGTCTGAGTTGGTCTCGGAATTTAAATTGGAGTGGTCAAAATGAAGTTCTCAGCCAACTTGGGTTTTCTCTGGACTGAGTGCCCCCTGCCTGACGCCATCCGTCGTGCCAAGACGGCCGGATTTGACGCTGTGGAATGCCACTTCCCCTACGACCAACCGATCAAAAGTGTGCAAGAAGCACTCCGTGACACTGGATTGCCGATGCTCGGTTTAAACACCATCAAAGGCCAAGGCCTCGGGGGACTGGCGGCATTGCCTGACCGCGTGGACGAGGCACGAGGCGCCATCGATCAGGCCATTAATTACGGGCACGCCCTAGGCGCTCAAAACGTGCATGTGATGGCTGGCATTGCCGAGGGGGTGGCCGCTCACCAGACCTTTTTGGAGAACCTCGCCTACGCTGCCGATCGCGCGAAGGCACAGCATATGCAGGTGGTGATTGAGCCCTTAAATGCATTTGATGTACCTGGATATTTTTTGAATAAAATCTCTCAAGCAATTGATATTATTAATGAACTATCGATTTCAAATATCCGACTGATGTTTGACTGCTACCACGTGGGACGCACTGAAGGCGACATACTCGCCGCCTTTGATAGTGCCCGTGAGTACATCGGACACATCCAATTTGCGGGAGTCCCCGATCGCGGCCGACCCGATCAGGGCAAGGTCGATTATCGGGAGATTTTCAAGCACATCGAAGCGAGCGGCTGGGCCTTACCCCTCGGTGCAGAATACAAGGTATCAGGCGACACCGAAGCAAGTCTCGGCTGGATGACGTCTCTTAGTTAATCGCCGGGCTTTAAATCGGCTGTCCGGTGCAACCGATACAGCTCGGGAAATTGCCGCTTGCTCCAAGTAAGCACTAAAAGCCCAACCATCCCGCCCAACACAGCAGTTTGAATCGCGCCAAAGAGCGCTGCAAAAGACCCGCCACGAAAATCACCGGCCTCATTACTGGTCTGGATAAACAGCATATTGACGGCCGAAACCCGTCCCCTCAACGCCTCAGGGGTAGCCCTGTGCACCATGGCACTTCGTATATTGACGCTGATCATGTCCGATGCGCCGTACACAAAAAGCGCAACCAGAGACAGCCACCAGTGACTTGAGAACGCGAACACCAAAATCGAGAGTGCAAATATCAGCAATGCCCAAAACAATTTGCGACCGACATCGGTCAACTCCGTTGGCCGAGAAGCAATCCAAAGCCCCACCGAAATACTGCCGACCGCAGGGGCCGCCCGGAGCACTCCAAGCAGCTCCGGGCCCACTTGCAACACATCCACGGCGTAAATGGGTAACAGCACAAACACCGAGCCGAGCCCCACCATCAATACATCGACACTCAAACCACCGAGCAACACCGGGTGACTCCATACGTAGTGAAGCCCGGCCATAAAGGACTTGAGGGTGCGGCCTTGCAAATGCACCACGCGAAATACAGGGATGGCGGAATAACCCAATAAGGCCAACGCCAAAAAACCGGCGATCCACACATAGACCTCGCGGTCGAACCAGGCAATCAAAAACCCCGCAAGTGCCGGACCCGCCACCATCGCTGAGTTCCAAACCGTGGTGGATACAGCTACCGCTCGATCAAGTACTGAGGTGTGCACAATATTAGGCACGATGGCCTGCAACGCCGGCCCATGAAAGGCACGACCGGCCCCATGCAACGCCACCAACGCATACAAAAGCCAAAGATCGGGGTCTGGTTTTTGCATGACCGCCGCAATCCCCAGAAGCGCAACCGCCTCAACAGTCGCCGAAGCGCGAACCACCCACACGCGAGGAACGTAATCAATGACCATGCCGGAGATAAAGAAAAACCCATACACCGGTAGGATTTGCATCAAACCCACCCAAGCCAGACTCCAAGGGTCCCCAGTCAGTTGATAGAGATGCCACCCAAGCGCCACCACCAGCATGGTGTTAGCAATGCCCACAGAAGCCCGCGCTATGACATACCCAGCAAAGATTCGATTAAAAAGAGACGCGTCAGACACGCCGACGACCGCAATAACGCGCTCGGATCGCAGGCGACGGATCGTCTACCTCACCAAAAAAACTGTCCAGGGTTTCAAACGAGTTTGAGAAACGCCGATCGAGCTCTTCTGGGGCCAACAAATAATCGGGATTTGAGGGCTTCCCGAACCGTTCGTTACCCTGCCCAAAGGTTTCGTAGACGAAAATCCCACCGGGCTTTACCAACCGAGACACCGCATCTAGATGAGGTCGATACAAATAATTAGACACCACGACCACCTCAGCCTGAACGTCGGCTAACGGAAACGTCGCTTGTTCCAGATCAAGCGCCAGAAAGCGCAGGCCCATAGGGTCATACACAGAGGCCAATTCGGCATTGCGATCGACCGCAACCACCTCGTACCCAAGGCTCGCCAACAAGCGACTGTGCCGCCCGTTGCCGGAAGCCAAATCCAGTGCCAGACCGTGTCCCGGGCCATAGCGGTTCAACATGGTCGATATCCAAGGCGAGGGATCAGATCCTTGATGTTTCATGTCAAAAACCACCACGCAATCAAACCGCCGACCAAAGAGCCTTCAATCCAAGCTGCGAGGAGCCAGGCCATCGGATGACGCATCACTGATTTTTGAAGCCAATCCATCACTGAGACCTCTGTTGAAGGGGGCATAATATCAAGGCCATCGGCAGATATGAAAATGGCGAACCCCAAGAGGAGTTCGCCATTTGCGCTCAATTAAAAAGGCTCGTTTACCGTTAACGCGCCCGTGATCGCGAACGATCGTTGCTTTGCGAACGTCCACGGTTGGCGGGTGCTGAACGCTTTGGAGGCTGTGACCCATCACGAGCAGCGGTTTGTCCAGAACGGTTAGACGGACGGCTCTGACGCGGCTGGCGCTCTGATCGAGACTGCCAATCGCCGTTACCGCCACGAGACTCGGAACGTTCCGATCGTTCTGAGCGTCCAGCGTGAGAATGACCTCTGCCCTCGCCTGATGGACGACCCTGCCGTCCGTCCGTGTTTCGTGGCGCGTGACTGCGACCGTGTTCACTGTGCGCACCATTGGCACGGTGCGGGCGACCGGCCTCATTTGAACGGCGTTTGCGGCCTTCGTCTGTTCGGCCCTCACCACGACTGTTTGCACGACGGCCCTCATGACGATTATCTGATCGACGACCTTCGCTCCGACGATCCCCATGCGAGTTGTCCGCACGACGACCCTGCTCAGGGCGCCCGCGACCAGCTCCCCGACCATGCTTACGAGGCTGGGTCTTGCCCTTCGGACGGCGATTCGGGAATGGCACCTGGGGTTCAAATCCATCCGCCACTTCAAAAGTAATTTCTGTATTGAGGACGCGCTGGATATCCAACATCAAACGATGCTCACCGGCACAGACAAACGAAATCGCAGAGCCACTCGCGCCGGCACGGCCTGTCCGTCCGATACGGTGCACATAGTCTTCAGCAACCATCGGTAGCTCAAAGTTGATCACGTGAGGCAGTTTTTCGATGTCGATACCACGAGCAGCCACATCGGTCGCAACTAGGATTCGTGCTGCACCGCGCTTAAACTTCTGCAGCGCCTTAGTCCGCTGGGCCTGGCTCTTATTACCATGCATGGCCACCGAAGGCAGTCCGTCATCGGTTAAGGCACGGGCCAATTTGTCCGCACCAAATTTGGTCTTGGTAAATACCAACACCTGGTGCATGTCATTTAGACCGATCAGTTGAGTCAACAGCTCACGCTTCTTCTCTTGATCGACATGAACAAAAATTTGCTCCACAGAAGCCGCCACGGTGTTGTCGCGGGCTACCGCGATTTCGACAGGGTTCTGAAGGTAAGTCGACGCCAAGGTCTTGATGCCTTTGCTGTAGGTTGCTGAGAACAACAAGGTCTGACGATTCGGGTGACACGCCTTGATAATCCGGCCAATGTCGTCCACAAAGCCCATGTCCAGCATGCGGTCCGCTTCGTCCAAAATCAGCGTCTTCACATCGGACAAGTCCAAAGTCTTCTGATTGACGTGGTCGAGCAGTCGCCCTGGAGTGGCGATTAAGATATCAAGCCCCCCACGAATCGCTTTAATTTGCGCGCCAAAATTCACCCCGCCATAAATGCAGGTATGTTTGAGCCCAAGGCTCTTACCGTACTCACGCACGCTAGCAGCTACCTGAACCGCTAATTCGCGAGTGGGCGCCAGAATCAACGCCCGTGGCTTACCTGTGGAGCGGTCGGCCAGCAATCGCTGCAATACAGGCAAAGTAAAAGCCGCGGTCTTTCCGGTTCCAGTTTGGGCTCCGGCGAGCACATCATGCCCTTCGAGAACCGCTGGAATAGCTTCGGATTGAACAGGGGTAGCTGTCTCGTAACCGGCATTGGTCACGAGTTCGGGCAAGAGCCCTAGGTCTTGAAAGCGCATAATCGTCCTGATGTCGCAGACGGGATTCCCGTCATAAAGCGGATCAGTCACATAACGCTTAAGTAGGCAAGCGGCTCAACGCGTCGATCCGCTATGCGCTGAGAGGGGCGAACCCTACGCGCTTGTTCGGTGCATTGCAACCAAAGTTTAGTTCGACGCACCGGGTTGATTTCGAATGAGATCAAGCATTTCCCGAAACTTTGGATGATCCGCCTGACCAAGACACTCGAAATAGACCATTTCCAAACTGACGATCTGAGCACCCATAGCCCGCATGCGTGCCACAGCCAGCGTCTTGTCGCTGGGATTCCGGGAACCCACCAAGTCCTCGATCACGAACACCTGACGCCCTCCATCTAATAATCCAGCTACAGTCTGCAAGACGCAGACATGCGCTTCAGCGCCTGCCACCAAGACTTGTGATCTCGGCGCTAACCGCGCCACTGCATGCAAGGAAGTGGCCGCAAAATGATGTTTCGACACACACGCCCGACCCGGAGCGGCGAGCCCTGCAATCGATGGCCCAATCCGCTCGGCACAATGCTCAGTCAGAACGACTGGCAGTTCCAGTGACTCCAGATAGGAAAGCGCCTCCAGTAAACGCGCACACAACAGGGCCCCACCTGAAATCACGGGCATTAACTTTTCTTGCACATCGATCACCAAGACCGAGGCTTGGGCCGGCTGTATTAGCCTGGGATACTGACTCAGCTGTGATTCCATGCCCTATCAAACCACGCACCGAGTGATCACACAACGCATCTATGAATCAGGCATAATTCAGGACCAGAGGTACTCATGCTGTCCATTTTTCTCAATACTCTGCCCTTCTTCGCTCTGATTGCTTTGGGTTACGGCGCTGCACGCGTGGGTTTATTCAGTCAAGAAGCGACCCAGCATCTAACGCGCTTTGTGTTTTATTTCGCGCTCTCGGCGATGCTGTTTCGGTTTGCCGCCAATCTGTCGCTATCCGAGGTCTTAGACGGGTCCTTTATGTTGGCTTACGCGATCGCGTCATTGATGGTCTATGGGCTGGCTTTTACTGTCGCCCGCGCGCGCAAAATGTCGATGGATTTGTCACTGATCGAAGCCCAGAGTTCCGTTATCGGCAATATGGGCTGGATGGGGCTCGCTATGTTGCCGATCTTGTTAGGCCCTGCCGCTGTAGCCCCAGTGATGATGGTGTTAATTGTCGACTTGATCCTTTTTGGACCACTGGCGGTGATCCTGATCGTGATGGGGGTCTGGCGCAGGCAGCCGAATTTCATGCGTCAGGCGACGGTTGCCAATGTGGTGATGATCGGGCTTGGGCTGTGGCTGACCTGGGTGCAGGTGCACGGCTTCATGGCGCATGGCTGACAGAGGGAGAGAGACAATGCACACTGTTGAAAAACCAAGGATCGAAGAGCTGCCCACATTGGCCAGCCTGAAACGGGCGGCGCTGTTGGCGGGGGTGGCCGTCGTGGCGATCCTTGTCACGGTGGTGCTGCCCGCCGAGCGCGCGATCGATCCCACAGGCGTCGGGCGCATCCTGGGCCTGACGGACATGGGCGAGATCAAGCGTGAGCTGGCCGAAGAGGCCGAGCGCGACCGGCTGTTGCACGAAAGCGGGCAATCGTCGAGCCTGCTGCGGGATATGCTGGGCCTTTTTGCCGGGGCGGCGCAGGCGCAGGAGCAGGTATGGACGGATGTCGTGAGCTTCACGCTGGAGCCGGATGCATCGGCCGAGATCAAGCTGGTCATGCAGGCGGGCGATGTCGCGACCTATGCCTGGACTGCGCAAGGCGGGCGGATCAATTTCGACCTGCATGCGCATGGCGATGGCCAATCGGTTGATTACGACCGGGGGCGGGGGGCAACCGAGGGCGCGGGCCGGATCGAGGCGGGCTTCGCCGGAGAGCATGGCTGGTTCTGGCGCAACCGCGATGACGCGGCGATCACGGTGACCCTGCAGCTTGGCGGGGTCTATTCGGAGATCGTCGAGACGCGATAGGCCCAGGTCCTGCGCGGGCGCCATGGCGCCTGTGCAGCGACGGGACAGATCGGGGGCAAGCCCGTTCGAACGGGCTTGGGACGCGGTTTGGAAACCGCGTGGGCAAGCGCCTTGGAAGGCGCTTGGGCTGTGCGGGTGTCTGTGGGTGGATTTGGATCGGCTGGGG
>CAJXXD010000030.1 GCA_913062835.1 uncultured Gammaproteobacteria bacterium | reverse complement strand
GGAATCGGACTTAAAACTGACGCCAGTGAAGAGGCCAAGACCTTCTTCGATTGGCTGGTCGACATGGATGCACAAAAGATTCTCAAGGACGGTGGATTCATCCCAGTGCACGAGAGGGCCTGACATGTTTCGAACACTCCTATTTTTAAGCGCGCTGATCAGTGGATGGACGTTCGCTGACACACGAACCGTAACCGACTCAAGCGGCCGAGTGGTCGAAGTGCCTGCAACCGTAGAGCGTGTCTATGCGGCAGGGCCTCCGGCATCGATTGTGACCTACATGCTAGCGCCAGAGGTCTTAACAGGATGGCCCCGTGCGCACCATGCCTATGAGCGGCCATACATTGCAGAGGCCTACCGCAATCTGCCGGTCACCGGACGTTTGACAGGACGCGGCAGCACGGCCAACTTGGAGTTGGTGATTGGCCTTAAGCCTGATTTGATTTTGGACTTTGGCTCGATTCGCTCCACCTATGTCTCCCTGGCGGATCGCACTCAAGCACAGACTGGAATTCCCTATCTATTAATCGACGGGCGGTTTGAAAACACACCGACTGCTCTGAGGCTCTTGGGTGATGTATTTGGCGTGCCCGAGCGGGCCGAAGAACTGGCGCAATACACCGAAAACCTGTTTTCTGAGCTCGACACATTCTTGGCCGAAGTACCGGAAGAACAAAGACCTCGAGTGTATTTGGCTCGAGGCCCTGAAGGGCTGGAAACGGGCGTGGCCGGATCCATCAATACCGAAATCATTGAGCGAGCCGGCGGTCGCAATGTGGCCGACTACGGCCCCGAATTGGCGCGCCAACGTAACCTGGTGAGCATGTCGATTGAAGAAGTACTGGACTTGGATCCGGACATTATTCTGACTTGGGATCGTCAATTCTACGACCAGGTTTACAGCAACCCACTTTGGGCGCCGGTTCGAGCCGTTCAGAACAAGAAAGTCTACTTTGCGCCTTCGGCACCCTTCGGCTGGATTGATCGCCCACCGTCCATCAACCGATTGATGGGGCTTAAATGGCTGACGGGGCTCTTCTATCCAGATCGCTTTCAGTTTGATTTAGAAACCGAAGTCAGAAACTTCTACCGCTTGTTCTATCAAGTCGAAGTATCTGACAGTGACCTCGCCCAGTTGATTGCGTGGTCTCGCTATTGATTCGCATGGATCGCACCGACACGGTCACGGCGGTTTGGGCCCTGTCATTGGGGGCCCTCTTAATCGGCTTGTCGCTGTTGGCGGCAAGCATTGGGCAATACCCGATCTCATGGGATGACTTGGCACAGTACATCGCCGCCTCGATCGGAATGGCCGAAGGTCCATTAGATGCCACTGCGAGCCTCGTCTTGACCGAGGTACGATTGCCTCGCGTAGCCGCTGCCATCGTTGCCGGCGCTGTCTTGGCGTCCGCGGGCGCCGTGTATCAGGGAATGTTTAGAAACCCCTTGGTGTCACCGGACATCCTCGGCGTCTCCACCGGCGCGGGCTTAGGCGCTGCGCTCGGTATTTTGCTGTCTTTGTCGATCGTCATGATTCAACTCTTTGCCTTTGTCGGCGGTTTATTGACGGTGGCCGTGGTGTACCTACTCGCTTCTCGCATCCAACGGCAAGATCCCACATTGATCTTGGTGCTGTCTGGCATTGTCATTGGTTCACTCGCCGGCGCATCGCTGTCTCTGGTCAAAATACTGGCCGACCCCTACGACCAGTTACCGGCCATCACCTTTTGGTTACTCGGGTCCTTTGCGGCAATCGATCGCGGTGATCTCACAGCCGCTTTACCGGCCTGCTTGGTCGCCTTGGTTCCGATGATCCTGTTTCGCTGGCGCATGAACGTGTTGAGTTTGGGTGATGAAGAAGCCAAGTCCTTAGGCATCAATCCAGGCCAGACCCGCGTGATTCTGATTGCAGCCGCCACCTTAATGACCTCAGCCGCAGTGGCCATCGCTGGAGTGATCGGCTGGGTGGGACTGGTGACCCCACACATTGCCCGGATGATGGTCGGGCCCAACTTCAGCCGACTGCTGCCCATTTCAATGCTCTTGGGCGCTTGCTTCATGTTGTTGGTTGATACAGTGGCACGCACTCTGACACAAACCGAGACCCCCATTGGCATCCTGACCGCCTTTATTGGTGCACCCGTCTTCGTATGGCTCTTGTTCACCACTCGACGGGGTTGGCAATGATCGAAACAAAGGCCCTCTCGGTCGGCTACAGCCAACCCATCCTCGAAGATTTGTCTGTCACCTTTGCGCCTGGCCAATTGCACGCCCTGCTTGGACCCAATGGGTGCGGAAAAACCACACTGTTCAAAACCTTAATGGGACTGCTGCCCCCCTTGGCGGGCTCTGTCTCCTTGCATGGAAAGCCTCTGTCCTCGTTGTCAGATCTTGAACGGGCGCGGCAAATTGCCTATGTCCCGCAAATTCAACAGCACGTGTTCCCCTACACCGCCATCGAAATGGTGTTGATGGGGCGGACCGCACACGTGGGGATGTTCAGCACCCCAAGCGCCGAAGACCATGACAGCGCCGAGGCTGCGCTTGCCCAATTACAGATTGCACACCTAGCCCATCAAGAGTTCACTAAACTCTCAGGCGGACAGCGACAGTTGGTGATTCTCGCCCGCGCGTTAGCGCAAGGCGCCTCCATGCTGGTACTCGACGAACCCACTGCCAGTTTGGATTTTGGAAACGAAATTCGGGTATTGGATGAAGTGGCGCGATTGGCAACAGACGGATGGACGGTGGTGCTATCGACCCACAATCCCACCCATGCCATGCAACTGGCCAACCAAGTGGTGGTACTCAAAGATGGGCGACTCTTGGACCAAGGTGCAGCCAAACAAATACTCACCGAGGACCTGCTCAACACCCTGTATGACACATCGATTGGCATTGGATCGGTGGATGGGCTGCCTGTGTGCGTGGCCAAACCCAAAGCCAAAAGGAGTTAACGGGCGCCGTTAAATCGAATTTGCCCCAGTGAGCCAATGTCATACCCCACAAATCGTGACGATTCCTCGAGAAACGCATCGCTTCGAGTGAACTGTAAAAGCCTCTGAAACGAGGGTTCAAAATAGGCATGACGATCCACCAATAGATCGAACCACTCAGTGCACACCGGCACGAACTTCAATTGATACCGGCTGGCAAAACATTCCAAGCCAAAGGTGACATCGGCTTGCCCTTCCACCAGCAGAAGAGCCGCCTCAGTTTCGGTCCGGGCTTCCCGGACCACATTCAAGTCAGAGAACTCAAGCCGATGATGCATTAACTGCTGAGCCAAAATCTGATGAGAGCCAGAGTCAGCTTGGCGCCCCACAAAACGAACATCAGAGAGCGAGGCGAAATCAGTCAGGGAGCAGTCAGAGCGCACTATCAGACCCCGGCGACGCTTGGCCCAATGCATGAGCACCACAGGCATCTCGCTACACTCGGTTTCGACCGCGTCAATATTCCACTGCTCTAAGTCGTCGCCAGGTATATGCAGGCCGCAGATGGCGCCCTCGCGTTTTGTAAAACGTGAGAGCCCATCCAAACTTCCACCCATCAACGTGGGGATACCCGAACCGCTTGCGCCCAAGGCCCACTCCAACAGCGGATCGTGTGAACCGAGGAGTGTCTGAGGGATGGCTCCCTGGCCGGCCACTCCACCCCGACTCTCCATCCAACGCTGCATATCGAGCCGAGGGAATAAGAGCTTACCGGTGGCCTTCACACAAGGGATTTCGCCTCGAGCCGCTAAGTCATAGACTTTGCGCTCTTTCAAACGGAGTAAATCAGCAACTTCTTTGGTGGTTAGATACTCAGACACGGGTCCTCCTATGTCTTAAGAGTACACCAGTCTCTGCTATTTTAATTATTGTGTGAGGTAAGGTACGAGTCGAGCCGAGATGACAGGTGCCGACACCGCAAAATTGACCCCGGCGTCGATGTCAGCCTCCTTAGTGAAAATGGCAGACACCAGTCCGATCAACTCCCCATCTGAATTGACCAGCGCACCACCCGATCCACCGGGATTGACCGCTGCATCCGTCTGAATGAAGTCCTCGACGGCGTTAAAACCCAAACCAGACCGATTCAGGCCAGATACCACACCGCAACTGAAACTCAAGGGCAAGCCAAACGGATAGCCGAGCGCACAGGCATGAGAGCCCACCAGGGGCTCATCTGTCACTAGGGTTAACCCCAATTGCTCAAACGGTGCTTTCAAGAGGGCCAAATCAGCTTCAACATCGACTGTCGCGACTTCGACATCCACACGACGCCCGTCCGGCGTTTCGATTTCAACGCGCTCGGCATTGGAAATGACATGGGCAGCCGTCAGCACCCAAGCCGTGGGCTGACCTTTTGCCTGAGACCAAAATACGCCCGAACCCATGGGTGCAGAGCCTAGAGGCGCTCCAAATCCGGGGCGCTCATACCCGGGCCAAGTCGGCATGACGCGAACCACCGACTGATGGCTGGCGGTCCAGGTCAGTGGACCGTGGTCACTGACGGCAACAGAGGCCATACCGAGCGACAGGAACGCGCCAACCAGCCAAAATCTCAAGGAGTCACCGGGGCAGTCGCCCGCTTTAGGTAACTGATGAGATCGTCGCGATCTTTTTGTGCTTTGATTCGTTGAATCGGCATCTTAGAGCCGGGAGTGACCACATCGGGGCCATCGCGGAACAACGCGTCAATGGTCTCTTCAGTCCACACCAGATCCATGGCCTTCAATTCAGGAGAGTATGGATAGCCAGCCACCGCACCCACCTTGCGGCCAAATACGCCATATAGCGTGGGACCAGCCCGACGCTCAGTCGACGCGGTCAAGCTATGGCAGACGCTGCACTTCCGAGCAAATTGTCGCTGCCCATTGTCGATGGGCTCGTCGGGATGAAACCGGCGATCTCGATCGGGCAACCGACTGGGTACTTTAAAATCTTGCAGTGGAATCCGTGTCACCCAATCGTCCAATCCCGCAAACAAAAGACCTTCCGCATTGGGTAACAACGACATCGCCCACACCGGACCTTTGACCGCTGTAAAGTCGTGCTCAATATCCCCCACATAGGTATCGGCAATCATCACACGCCCTTCTGCCGTGCCAAAAGCCACTTTCTCTGACGCCCCATCGATCGACACCGCCAACACAGGAGGACCACCGACCCAGAGTTCAAGATCCCGGCTGCGATCCGCCAACGACACCAATCCCATGACCCCGTTGCTGCCTCCATACGCCAGAAGATCTAAGACCGGGTCAAAGTCCATGACATTGATACCAAACCCATTCCGGACCAGGCTTCGAACATATTCACCGGTTTCAAGGTTCCAAAGACGGATGTGACCGTCGGCGCCGGCAGAGTAGACCTGCTCACCCGAGGTAGCAAAAACAGCCGCATTCACAGGGCCTTGATGGCCCTTCAATTGACGAATCAGCTGACCGCTTTCAACGTCCCATATGCCAACAGTGTGATCCCAACTTGAACTGAGAAGCGTCCGGCCGTCTGCACTGAACTCGAGGTGCACGATTTTAGCGGTGTGGCCTGTCAGTGGAATCGAGCCAATTGACTCACTCCCGTTGACCAAGTCGTCAACAGACCACAGATGAATCGCAAAATCATCGCCACCTGTGGCCAGCCATTGACCGTCCGAGGAGAAAGCGGCGGCATTGACCGCGGCATTATGAGCCACAAGCCTTTTAAGCTCCTGCATACCATCGGCGTGCCAGACCACGGCGGTGTAATCAAAGCTTGCGCTGACGGCGAGATTTGAAGCCTCAGAATAGGCCAGCCCCTTAATCGGACCGCCATGCGCGGTATATCGATCAAATGCGTGGGTGGACAACGTCAGTAACATGAAAATAGGTGCGATGAACAAACGGATGTACACCATGGCTTAGCCCCTTTTCAATTCGCCAAACGAATCCAAAATACGAAGGCTGACCCCTTGTGCTCGCTTCTCAAAAGCTCATGACCTGCCAGGTCACAAAAATGAGGCACATCTTTTAAGGTGGTCGGGTCTGAAGTGGTTAATTGAACCACCGCACCGGGATTCAAAGGCTCAATTCTTTTTTTTAGTTTTAAAACAGGCAGTGGACACTTCAAACCGACCACGTCGATTTCAAGGTCCACCCCCGTCACGGCATCAATCCAAACGGACCGAAGGTGCCGACTGAGTCTCTGCAGACGAGAGACCCATGTTACTCAATACAAAATACGCGCCAAATGAGACAACGATGGTCATGGCGAATGCAAAAAACATTGTTTTCATCGCTATTTCCCTGCCTGACTGACGGTTTGTGTGCCGCCCGATGAAGCAGCCGCTTTCGCCTGCTCTTCTTCGACCCATAGGTCGTGGTGCTGACGCGCCCATTCAAGGTCGACCTGCCCTGAACCCATCGCATCAAACGCACCTTCCATGCCCACGCTACCGATGTAGATGTGTGCAAGGATCGCAATCATCATGGTGATGGCGACAATGGCGTGCCAAAGGTGGGCGTACTGCATTTCTTCGTGCGCCAAGAGGTCAGTCGGGAAGGCTGTGCCTAAAACTGAATTCATGATGCCGAAGGTTTTTGCAAACATCGGGAGCTCGAATGGGAACAGTAAAGACAGTCCCGACAATGAAACCGACGCGCCTAAAAGAATAGTCATCCAGAAGATGATCTTTTGGCCCGCGTTGAACTTCTTCGCGTGCGGGTGACCACTGCCGACAATCCCGCCGCCCATTTTCAACCATTCCCAGTCCAGCTTATTCGGAATGTTGTGCTTCACCCACATCAAAAAGATGGCAACGAGTGAGAACATAAACACCCAAGCGATATTGTTGTGTACCCAGATTGAGAAATTCGCGAGCGCACCATTCACCTGATGCCCAAAGATGGGAATGATCACAGCGCGACCAAACAGCAATATCAAGCCAGTGATAGACAGCATGATGAAGGATCCGGCCAAACACCAATGTCCGAATCGCTCAAAATTCTTAAAGCGTTCGATGGTCTCCCCTGATGGGCCGCCTTCAATGGTCATCCGGCCGCGGATGAAGTAAAACGCGGTCAGGGCCACTAAAATGCCGCCTAATCCATACGCCGCGTACTGACGAATTTGGTTTTCGCGTGTCAGCAACCAGCTCATCCCGCCATCCTGTACGAGAATTTCTGCTGCCGGTCCTTTGTTAGACACCTTGATGTCCACATCGGAAAAACGAATACCGCGATAAATATCGGCATCTGAGATGCCGCCTAATGAACCCAGCGCACCACTCGTGGGTTGAGCGTTGTCTGGATTGCCTTGATTCTGTCGACGGAAGGTGTTGTCTACCTCCAGCCCTTGTTGCCGCGCAAGAATGTCTTCAAGCGTTTGCGCGCCGCCCGTTGTTGCACGTGGATCCGTTGCCTCATTGGCATAGGATGGAGTCACGGCAAACGTCAAAAATGCGATCAAAGCCGCACCGATCACTTTTAAGTTCATGACGACCTCAGGATGTGTTGTGGGTAAAAACAATCAGGTGGGCCTATGCCCACCTGACTGATTGGCTGTTAGCCGCCTTTCTTCTCGTAAGCGGTTCCCCAGCCCCAAGCACCAGAACCGAATCCACGGCTAACTACGCGCTCGCGATAAATCGCTGCGACGTCGTCACCGTCACCGGCCAAGAGTGCCTTGGTCGAACATTGCTCTGCACATGATGGCAGTTTGCCCTCAGCAATTCGGTTGCTGCCGTACTTTTGGTACTCAACAGCCGAATTATCTTCTTCTGGGCCACCCGCACAGAATGTGCACTTATCCATCTTGCC
>CAJXXD010000029.1 GCA_913062835.1 uncultured Gammaproteobacteria bacterium | reverse complement strand
CTGAGCTCAATATTGAAGTGCCTGATACAGCGAAATTTACCATCGTTGAACGGGTTGCTGAGATCGTAATGGCACGCGGCCTGCCCATCTCAACCATCGACGGCGTACGTGTCGATTTACCCACCGGCTGGGGATTGATTCGTTGTTCTAATACAACACCCAACCTTGTGCTGCGTTTTGAGGCAGAATCAGACGAGGCGCTCGCCCACATTCAAACCGAGATGCTGAGCGCACTGAAAGAAGCAGAACCTGCGTTGGAGCTCGATACATTATGCTGACACTGGCCCGCGCCACCGAGGTGGCACAAGTACTCACCGAAGCGTTGCCTTATATCCAACGCTTCGCAGGCCGCACCATCGTCGTCAAATACGGCGGAAACGCCATGACCGATGAATCGTTGAAGGCATCCTTCGCCCGCGACATCGTATTGATGCAGACCGTCGGCATGCGGCCTGTGGTGGTCCACGGTGGCGGCCCACAAATCGGGGACTTGTTAGAGCGACTCAATATCGAATCGAAGTTTATTGATGGCATGCGCGTCACCACCGAGGAAACCATGGATGTGGTGGAGATGGTGCTGGGTGGCCTGGTGAATAAGGACATTGTCAGTCTGTTAAACCAAGCCGGTGGGCGAGCCATGGGACTGACTGGTAAAGACGGGCAGTTCATCCGCGCCAAACAATTAAAAATTGAGCGAAAAAGTCCTGAACTCGAAGCCACGGAAATCATCGACATTGGACACGTGGGCCAAGTCGAAGCGATTGATACCCGGATTCTCACCATGCTCACCGAGAGCGATGTCATCCCAGTCGTCGCTCCGATCGGAGTCGGCCCAGACGGCGAAAGCTACAACATCAATGCCGACCTGGTCGCCGGCAAACTAGCAGAGGTCCTGAAAGCAGAGAAACTGATGCTTCTCACCAACACCGCCGGGGTCCTAAATAAAGAAGGGGAGGTCGTCACAGGCTTGGTCGCCGAAGAGGTCAACGCCTTGATTGCCGACGGCACCATCTCAGGTGGCATGCTGCCTAAAGTGAGTTGCGCTTTGTCTGCCGTCAATGCAGGGGTCAACAGCGCACACATCGTCGATGGCCGCGTCCCCCACTCTGTACTGCTTGAAATCTTCACAGATCAAGGCGTCGGCACGCAGATCCTGAGGAAACGAGCAGCCGAGACCGACTAACCTCGGGCGCCGTATTCGGCTCGGTAGGCTTCGATCGCCGGTGCCACGCTCGGATCAATGCGGGCGTCGCCGGCGGCAAAGGCCAAAATATCGTCTAAGGTGACGATGGAAATGGGTGTTAGCTCAAATGCGCGCGCCAATTCAGCCAAGGCCGAACCCTCTCCTTCCTGGCCCCGCTCTTGGCGATCAACGGCGACACAAAAGGCCGTCAAACTTGCGCCATGCGCTTGAATGAATTCGACCGACTCCCGCACAGCGGTCCCGGCAGTCACCACGTCATCAATGGCCAGCACCCTTCCCGATAAAGGCGCGCCCAGCAGCGTGCCCCCTTCGCCATGATCTTTCACTTCTTTACGATTAAAGGAGACAGGGTAATCGGTGCCGGCCTCTGCAAACGCTACCCCGACGGACGTCGCCAAGGGTATGCCTTTGTAGGCTGGCCCAAATAATCCATCGAAAGTGACGCCGGCTGCGGCAATGGCGTCGCGGTAGCATTCCCCAAGTACTTTAAGCTGCCGGCCGGTTGAAAAAGCCGAGGCGTTAAAGAAGTACGGACTGACGCGACCGGACTTTAATGTGAATTCCCCAAAGCGCAGGGCATCGGCATTTAGAGCCAATTCAAGAAAGGAGTGCTTGTATGGGGCCATAAGACGCGTCTACCATTAATCTATCGGTTAAAAATAGTACACCAGAGCGTGGCTTGGTGCTTCAAACAAGGACGTACTTCCCTTGATGCGAGTTATTAGCCTGCGTTGCAACGGACTCGTCTCCGCTGCAAAACAGGGTCTCATCGATTGGCTTTCAAGCAAAGATGCGGATGTGATTTGTCTGCAAGACGTCCGCGTGCGCGAATACAAAGTGATCGACGACCCCCGTTTCTGCCCCGAGGGCTTCACCCCGTTTTATTTCGAGGGCGAAGACGAGGGGCGCGGTGGCGTCGCCATCTGGACAAGGCACACACCTAAGGCCGTGATGCGAGGCTTAGGCTCATATCACCTCGATCGCGACGGCCGATATATCCAAGCCGATTTCGATCAAGTCAGCATCGTGTCACTGTTGCCGCCCGCACCGTGGGAAACAGAAAACGAGCACCGTGCCGCATTCATGGAGTCATTAGATGCTTGGATGCGGAAAATTCGAAAAAAACGTCGGCATTTTATTTTCTGCGGGGACTTTGGCATTGCTGCCCGCACCGTCGATTGTGAGGAGTGGCACAAACACAATGACACACCTGGTTTTACCAAAGACGATCGGCAATGGCTCGAGAGCCTCTTAACAGAGGCTGGGTATACCGACGCATATCGCGCTGTCTTTGCCAATGACCCTGCCTACAGTTGGTTTCCTTCCGAGCCGCTCTTTGGCATCGAAAAGCCCGGTGCATGGCGAACCGATCTGCAACTGGTATCAGAAGAAATTTCACGACGCGTGCTGGCGGCGGCTTATGTCAGTAAGCGGCCATTTGACGACCGCGTACCCCTGATCGTGGATTACGATCTCAGCCTAAATCTTGAGGATGAGGACGGTTAACCCTCGGCCAGGCTCGCCTTTTGCAGTCGGACCAACTCCTCAATGCCAGCAGCACCTAAATCGACTAATTGCGTCAATTCATCGCGTGAGAAAGGGGCCGATTCCGCTGTTCCCTGCACTTCGATTAACGCACCGTCCGCGGTCATCACTAAATTAACATCGGAGTCGGCTCGCGAGTCCTCGGCATAATCTAAATCGAGCACCGGTACACCTTGGTAAACCCCTACTGAAACCGCAGCCACAAAATCGATCAGCGGGTCTTCTTGAAGCAGACCGGTCCGTTGCAATTGATTGAGGGCATCCACCAAGGCCACCATGCCCCCTGTGATCGAGGCAGTCCGGGTCCCACCGTCGGCCTGCAGGACATCGCAGTCGATGGTGATCTGCCTCTCACCGAGCTTTTTCAAATCCACCGCCGCACGCAACGAACGCCCAATCAACCGCTGGATTTCCTGTGTGCGACCGGATTGCTTGCCTCGAGCCGCTTCACGATCGGTACGTGAATGGGTCGCCGCAGGCAACATGCCATACTCTGCCGTTACCCATCCTTGACCTTTCCCTTTCAACCACCGAGGCACTTGTTCGCTGACAGAGGCGGTGCACAGCACTCGGGTCTCACCAAACTCCACCAATACAGACCCGGCTGCGTGCCGAGTGAATTGACGGGTAAATCGAATAGGGCGGAGTGCGTTGGTCGCACGACCACTTGGACGCATGGCAGAACCTCATGAATTGGACTAAGCTTTGTTGCAGACAACATTATGACCATCTCACACGGATCTTTCATGCCAGCGGGCCAGCTTTTCGTTATTTCTGCTCCCTCAGGAGCCGGCAAAACCAGTTTAGTGGCCGCCGCCATGGCACGCATTGACCGATTGACCGTCAGCGTATCGCACACGACACGAGCTCCGCGCCCCGGCGAACAGGATGGCCGCGATTACCATTTCGTGGATATACCTACGTTCCAAACCATGATTTCAGAAGGGGCGTTGTTCGAGTACGCCGAAGTCTTTGGCAACTTTTATGGCACCGCGAAGGCCTCTGTCATGGACACATTGAATCAGGGCCTTGATGTGATTCTCGAAATCGATTGGCAGGGGGCCGCCCAGGTCCGCGCCCTTTGGCCTGAGGCGATTTCAATTTTTATCTTACCGCCCACTCGTGACGCGCTTAAAGACCGACTCATCGGCCGCAAGCAAGACAATGACACCGTCATCGCACGCCGCATGGAAGAAGCAGACGAGACTATGGAACAAGCGCCTCATTTCGATCACTGGGTCATCAACGACGACTTTGAAGTGGCGCTCGACGACCTTCGCTCGATCATCGTCTCGAGTCGCACGCGGCCCTCCGTGGTTCGCCAATTTGCACCTGATTTTCTTAAGAAACTTCTCGGACGCTAGCAATTCCCGTATACTGTGCCGTTCCCCGGGATTTTTTGAATTGAGGATATTTCCATGGCACGCGTGACCGTCGAAGACTGTCTTGAGAATGTCGAAAACCGTTTTGAACTGGTGATGCTCGGCACTCGCCGCGCTCGTCAGTTGTCGACTGGCGGCAAAGACCCGCTGGTGGCGGAAGAAAACGACAAACCCACGGTATTGGCACTTCGTGAGATTGCCGCTGGGCTGATCAATCGCGAAGCGTTGGATGCGGAAGATGCTCGCACGGAAGCCGAGCTTGAAATGGCACGCGCGCGGTTTGAACCTCGCCAGCCGGTGTTCGACAACGACTTCTAATCCATGAACGCCGCCGTCGAAACCATTGACGGCTTATGCAGCCGTCTGACCCGTTACCTCGAAGACGAGGACATTCGTCAGGTCAGACGCGCCTATTTATACTCTGAGCAAGCACACGACGGTCAAAAGCGTCGCTCTGGCGATCCTTACATCATTCATCCATTGCAGGTGGCCGAAATTCTGGCCGATATGCGGATGGACCATCAAAGTCTGATGGCCGCAATGCTGCACGATGTCATTGAAGACACGGGGATCGCCAAAGACGCGCTGGAAAGCCAGTTCGGAGACGCGGTTGCTGAATTGGTCGATGGTGTCAGTAAGCTCACTCACATCAGTTTTGAGACACGCGCAGAAGCCCAAGCCGAAAACTTCCAAAAGATGACACTCGCCATGGCGCGCGATATTCGGGTCATCATCGTCAAGCTGGCTGATCGGTTGCATAACATGCGCACCATTGGCTCTTTGAATCCTGAGAAACGCCGACGCATTGCGCGCGAAACCCTCGATATTTACAGCCCCATTGCGAATCGCTTAGGGATGTATGAAGTGCGAAGCGAGCTGCATGAATTGGCGTATCGAGCCATGTATCCGATGCGGATTGAGCGGATCGAGCGTGCTGTGGCTCAGGCCTCGGGCAACCGAAAAAAAATCGTGTTAGAGATCTCCGAAGCGCTGGAAGCGGCGCTTGAGCGGTCTGGAATCAAGGCGCGTGTCGAAGGGCGTGAAAAAGCGGCCAACAGCATTTATCGGAAAATGCGAGATCAGAGAAAATCGTTCTCAGACATCATGGATGTCTATGCATTTCGTATCATCACCGATTCAGTCGATGATTGTTATCGCACACTCGGCGTTGTGCACAATTTATACAAACCCAAGCCCGGTCGGTTCAAAGACTACATTGCTATCCCCAAAGCGAACGGCTACCAAAGCCTTCACACCACACTATTTGGAATGCATGGCGTGCCAGTCGAAATTCAAATTCGCACCTCGGAGATGGACTCCATGGCCTCAGGCGGCATCGCCGCGCACTGGCTCTACAAAGCTGGGTCCAAAGAAACGGCCGCCGTGCAACGAACCAACCGTTGGGTCAAAGGCTTACTCGAGATTCAGCAACGCGCGGGGAACTCGCTTGAGTTTATCGAAAACGTCAAAATTGATTTGTTCCCTGACGATGTCTACATCTTTACCCCCAAAGGGCGAATTATGGAACTGCCGACGGGAGCGACGGCGGTCGACTTCGCCTACGCCGTGCACACCGATGTCGGCAACCGCTGTGTAGCCTGCCGGATTGATAAAGCCTTAGCGCCTCTTTCCACGGTGCTGCAATCAGGGCAAACGGTCGAAATCGTGACCTCGAAACATGCCAAACCCAACCTGGCTTGGCTGTCATTTGTGGTGACCGGCAAAGCGCGCTCTGCGATTCGTCATTTCTTGAAAAATCAGCAACGCTCGGAGTCGGTCAGTCTAGGCCAACGCTTGTTAAGCCGTGCGCTCGCCAATCTCGGCTCAAGTTACGATCAAATCACCGACGCGATCAAACAAGCCTTTGTTTCGGAAACAGAGCTCGCGGAATTCGATGATGTGTTGGAAGAAATCGGCCTCGGTAATCGGGTGGCCTATTCAGTGGCCCGTCGGCTTCTGCCCGATAGCCAAGCGGAGCCTGCAACCCTATCGCAAAGCCCGGACGCTCGCCCACTGGCCATTAAAGGGTCAGAGGGACTGCTCATCAGCTATGGCAAATGTTGTCGACCCATTCCGGGGGATCCGATTGTGGGTCACATCTCCAAAGGCCGAGGTATGGTGATCCACCACGAGACCTGCAACAACGTCTCCGACATTCGCGATAACCCTGAGAAGTGTGTCGCCCTGACATGGGACGAGAATTTACAGGGTGAATTTTTCACCGCACTTCGAATCTTGGTGGAATCCGAAACCGGAGTCATCGCTCACATTGCCAAGGCGGTGGCCGACGCCGATGCCGCCATTGATCACATTCATCGCGAAGAGCGCGATGCCAAAACCAGCGTCATTGTGCTGGAGGTTGGCGTTCGCGACCGTCAACACTTAGCACAGGTGGTGCGCTGGATCCGACGTGTCGCGTCGGTCATGAAAATTTCACGGATACGAGCATAAACCCATGAACAAAAGCTTTATTGCCACGCCGGAGGCACCGGCGGCTATTGGCACTTATTCCCAAGCCGTAAAGGTTGGCCAAACCACGTTCTTGTCAGGTCAAATCCCTTTGATCCCAGAGACTGGCGACTTGGTCACAGGCGATATTGAGGCGGAAGTACGTCAGTGCTTTAAAAACTTAGAGGCCGTCTGCCGCGCCGCCGGTGGCACCCTCAATCATTTAGCCAAAGTGAACGTGTTCCTCACCGACTTAGCACACTTTCCGGTGGTCAATCAGGTCATGGAAGAGTTGTTGGAAGCCCCCTATCCAGCGCGTGCCGCTATCGGTGTCGCGGCCTTACCAAAGGGCGCCCGCGTCGAAGTCGACGGCATTCTGGCTCACTGATCGCCCAACAGTCGATCAAAGCTTGGATAGGTCAGCTGAGGCAAGTCTGATCGATACCGAGTCGCAATCCGCCGGCCGGCTGTGGCCGGCTGAAGACAACTTGATCGGCCATCCAAACGATCCCACAGAGCCTGATAGGTCGCGGGACACTCATCGACGCCATGCACTAGCTTGGGCACAGGATGGCCTTGATGCAAGGCACTGACGACATGCGCCAACCAAGCCACGGCATCCGCCCGATGCATGCGGTTGGATACAGTGGTTGGACTCAGCGCCTGGCGCATAGCTTGGGTATTCAATCGGCTCACACTGGCAGCTGAATACAGCCCGGTAAATCGCATCACACAGTAAGGTGCCGAAATCTGCTCGATCGCCCGCTCCGCTTCTCGAACCACCTCGCCTCGCCAATGGTCGGGATGCGGCACCGTCTCCTCAGTTAACAACCCAGTCTGTGCTTCTCCGAAGACTGCCGTTGAGCTGACCCAAACCACCGGCTGCGCCCGGCCTGGGAGGGAGGCCAATTGCCGAAGTCGACTGGCCACACCCACATAACGATGGCGATACGCGGTCTCGGTGCGTTCATCCGGTGTGACAATACCGACCCACACCACACGATCACTGACCGGTAACTCAGCCAAACGATCCCAGCTGTCAGGCTGATCTAGATCCATAGCCCATAGGGTCGGATCATCCGGCGAAGGGGTCCTACGCACCCCCATGACGGTCATTTTTTCTGCTTCAAGCTGAGTTTTCAGGTTGCCACCTAACTGGCCACAGCCTAGGATGACGATATCCCAACGATTTGACACGAGTATGACCCTCACAGAACTTCGATACATCGTGGCAGTTGCCGACGAAAAACATTTTGGCCGAGCCGCTGCCCGCTGCTTTGTCAGTCAGCCTACGCTATCTATTGGCGTCAAGCGACTGGAAGAAGAACTCGGCGTCACCCTATTTGAGCGCAGTAAAACCGGGGTTCACCTGACCGCAGTGGCCGAAGCTTTGGTCGACAAGGCCCGGAACATTCTGCACGATGTCGACTCTTTCAAAGAGCTCGCCGACCAGGTCAATGATCCGTTTTTGAGTCCATTGCGTCTCGGCGCGATCTACACCATCGGGCCATATTTGTTCCCATCGCTGTTGCCTGCTTTAAAGCAGGCCGAGCCTCGTTTAAAACTCTTCATTGAAGAAAATTTCACTGGGGTCCTTAGGCAAATGCTGCGTAAAGGCCAACTCGATGCGATCATCGTCGCACTGCCCTTCACCGAGCCGGATGTCGAGGTCGAGTCACTCTACGATGAGCCCTTTGAAGTGTTGTTGCCCAGCAATCACCCCTGGGCCAAAGAAGACACTATTTCACCCAGTCGCCTAAACGGCGATGACATTTTGATGTTAGGCGAGGGGCATTGTTTTCGCGATCAGGTCATCGATGCCTGCCCTGCCTTAACACGCGGTTCACGTCACGGATCTGGCTTGGTGGTCGAAGGCAGTTCTCTGGAAACACTGCGTCACATGGTGGCCTCGGGTTTAGGCGTCACGGTGTTGCCGGCCTCGGCCTCAGGCCTTCAAAACTACG
>CAJXXD010000028.1 GCA_913062835.1 uncultured Gammaproteobacteria bacterium | reverse complement strand
CCCGCCGGCTTCAAATTCCGCCGTCGATGGGTATGGGTTCAAAGGCCCGGTTGCTGAGGGGCTTTCTGTACTTCCACTGATGGAGGGACGTGCGGCTGCTGGTGTGCCATTCCCTGGTGAAGTGCCTGTCGGGTCGGCGGTGCGCATTTTGACCGGGGCGATTTTGCCACCGGGTGTCGATACTGTGGTGTTGGAAGAAGACTGTAGCATTGAGCCGAATCGAATTGGATTTAATGGGCCGTTAAAGGCGGGTGCCAATACGCGAAATGCGGGCGAGGATGTCAGCGCAGAGACGCCCATATTCAGAGCGGGACGCCGTCTCAATGCGCCGGACTTGGCGTTACTGGCTTCAGCAGGTATCGGCACAGTGTCGGTGTATCCGCGCCTAACCGTCGGGGTGCTGTCTACCGGTGATGAGATTAAAGAGCCAGGGGATTCTGCGGAAAATTGGCAAATTTATGACGCCAATCGGTTAATGCTCCTGGCGATGCTGTCTGAGCTCGGGTTTGTAGCGCGAGACCTTGGCTTGGTCAGAGATCAGCGAGAGTTGGTGCGAGAGGCCTTGGATCGAGGTGCCGACAGTTGTGATTTGATCCTGACATCCGGTGGTGCGTCCGCTGGCGATGAAGATCATGTATCCGCGATTTTAAAAAGCGAGGGTGAATTAACCAGTTGGCGTATCGCGTTGAAGCCCGGCAGACCGTTGGCTCTGGGTATGTGGAAAGGTACCCCGCTGATTGGCTTACCTGGCAACCCCGTTGCAGCCTGGGTCTGTACTCTAGTGTTTGGACGTCCAGCCATGGAAGTGTTGGCCGGCGGTCACTGGCGCACGCCACGAGGCATGACGTTGACAGCGGATTTCACGAAAAAGAAGCGTCGGGGTCGTTCTGAGTATTTGCGTGCGCGCTTAAATAATGAAGGACGAGTCGAGGTGTTTGGGTCAGAGGGATCTGGGCGTATTTCGAGTTTGAGTTGGGCCGATGGTTTGGTCGAGATTGGGTTCGAAGAAGAAATGATCGAACCGGGAAGTACGGTTCGATTCATTCCTTATGCGGAGTACCTAAGACCTTCTCAGTCCACGGATCCGTGAACTGCAAAGGCTTCCAGTGAGGCCCCTTGGGGTTCGGTGAATCGGTAACTTTCGTGCACACCGGTATCAGTCAGTGATCGGCTGACCATAGCGATGGTATTGTCTGTGTGGTCCTCACACATCGATCGCATGTGCTCGAGTTCCTCACGGGCAACGGGCCAGGCGGCTTCTCTCGACGGCGCCCCATAGTGGGCTACAAAGTGATCGGCCAATTGATTGGTGAGATCATCAAACTCGGTTTCAGTAATGGGCGTAATTGCCACGAAGGTGGCCCGGCCAAAGCTGTTAAGCGAGAGCCATCCATTGGCAAAGGCCTGACGTGTTTTGCCGGTCAGTTCGGACTCATCGCTATTTGAGAATTCAAATCCGCCTGAGATAGCCCACTCACCGGCTTCAGCGGGCTGCTCGAAGACATTTTCGTCTGAGAGATCCAAGCGGATCGTGCGTGCGAGTTTCATCAGTCGCTCATCTCCTCAGTCAATACATGAATCTGGGTCATCCCGTCTTTTCTGAGAAGCATGCCGCCTTCTTCGTTGGTGCCAACAAAGGTTCCGCTCTCTGGATAGGTCACTTCTTCACCAATGCTGTCACATTTAGCCCGCCAATGATCTTGGATTTTTACATACCCTTCATCGATAAAGGTATTGAGCCAAACCAAACTGTGACGAGACCAGCTTTCAATAACTTGTGGCACGTTTAGCTCGATGCAGCCTTCTTCATGCAACCAGGTTTGATCCGGCTGTAATCCCGGTTCGAGATCGGCTGGGCGAACAAAAGGCAGGTCAAGACCCACCACCAACCATTCAGGAACTGCCTCAGGGTCCTTGGTAGATGCCGCGTATTGAAGCTGTCCGCATTTGGCTCCGTTCACCTTGAAGCCAAATGGCCACACGAAGTGCACGGCCAATTCAGCTGGGCCCAGCGCACCTAAGCTGTCAGAGGCAGACAGCATCAATGCATGACAGACGCCCACGGCCTCTTTAAGCGGTGTTTCCGGTGCAAGAATGAAGGCCGCACACAAGCGATCGTTTCGCTCTGAATAAACCACCGTGCCAGGATCGGCGCCAAGCGATGCTTTTGAAATGGCTTTGTGAAACGGGTCGACCGTCGCCGATACCTTTTCGCCTTTCAATAAGGGAGGAAAGGTTGGGTCGGTGATCAGTTCGGCATCAATCATTTCAGCACCTCGGTGGCGATGATGGTGTCCGCAACATTCAAAAACGCCTTGGCTTGTGGGCTATTCGGTTTGGCGACGACCAGTGGCACCCCGCCGTCGGACGCCACGCGAATGTCCAAGTCCAAGGGAATTTCCCCTAAGAATGGAATTTCCTGACGTTCGGCTTCCGTACGTGCTCCGCCGTGGCCGAACGGATGGTGTGTTTTCCCGCATCCGTCGCAGACAAAAGAGGCCATGTTTTCAATCAAGCCCAAGCGCGGCACGTTCATCCGTTTGAACATGTCGATGCCTTTCTTGGCATCGAGCAGCGCGATATCTTGCGGCGTAGAGACAATGATGGCCCCGGTCACTGAAACCTTCTGCGAGAGTGTCATTTGCACATCACCCGTGCCGGGCGGTAGATCGACGAACAAAACATCGAGTTGCCCCCATTGAACCTGTGACAGCATCTGCTGAAGCGCACCCATCAACATAGGTCCGCGCCAAATCAGTGCCTCATCATCTGGCATCATCAGCCCGAGCGACATCAGTGTGACGCCGTGGTTTCGAAGTGGAAGGATGGTGTGCCCGTCGGGACTGGAAGGTCGGCCGCTGACACCGAGCATCCGCGGCTGGCTTGGGCCGTACACGTCTGCATCCAATAAACCGACTTTCAATCCACGGAGGGCCATGGCAACGGCGAGGTTGGAGGAGACAGTGGACTTGCCCACGCCACCTTTCCCAGATGCGATGGCCACGATGTGTTTCACCCCAGGAACTTCGAGAGGGGTTTGCGATTGTTTTTTGGGCGCTGCCTGCCCACCACCGTCGGTGGCGATCAGACCGGCGTCTTTAAATTGGGGATCTTTCACGCGGTTTTCCTAATTAGGACAGTTCAATGTCACCGGTTACGGTGTGGTGTAGATCAATGTCATCCGACGTTAAGGTCACGGTGACTTTGATCCGGTCAGGCGCACTGCCTGCTTGTGCTGCGCGCACAGCTTCCTCAATTTTTTGCTGCGAGGTCACGCCGACCTGCTTTAAGAACTTACGCATGGATAGATTAAATTGGTCTTCGCTCATGGGGACTCCTATGTCATTCTTGTTGTCAGACGTTGCATATTCACACAAAGGTAATGTCAATAATGATAAAAACAATAAAGTGTTTAGTCGTAGTAGGCCTCCTCCTTGCGACAACCCATGGCACGCGGGCGCATGCATTGAGCTTGTCGGTACATCCTGATCTGCCTGAGGGCCTGATTTCTTACTTGCTGCCGCGTTTCACTCTGAAAACGCAAGTGCGCTTTACTCGGCTGCCCAAAGACGGTGACCTTCAATTCATTGTGCGAGACACAGAACAATCGGTTGCCATCTTTGACTTGGCCGATGGCACTCGGGGCTATTTGCGCGCTGCAAGCTGGCTTCAGGACGACCCTGACTACGTCAAGTTTAAAGACTGGCTGCTGAGTGACGCCGGCCGCGCCACCATTTTGGATTACCAAGAAGCGGGTCAAGCTGTGGCGACACCGGTCGATCCGGAACCTGAAGTTGAGATGCCTGTGGTCATAGTTGGGGATGCTGCTGTAGGTGAGGCGCTCTCCCTTGAGCACTGCAGTCGGTGCCACAAAGTGGATCGAGCCAATAAGTACTCGGGCATGGACAGCTCCCCATCGTTTCATGCGATGAGAGGCTTCGACGACTGGTTTGTCCGGTTTTCCAGTTTTTATACGGTCAGTCCACATAAGGCGCTCATTTCAGTGCAGGGCTCTGGCATCAGTAAGGACCGAGACCTGATTCCTATTGCCCCGATCGATCTGACGATCGAGCAGGTCAACGACATCGTGGCCTTTGTGCATTCACTCGAGCCACTGGATCTCGGTCGCCCGATCCAATACAACCCTTAGCTGTCTAGGTAGTCATCGGTGGTGCGGACGCGTGGACGGTCCGGGCCTCTGAAGGGTGCGTTTTCATCGTGATATTGTGCGCCCACTCGGCAGTCATCACACATTTTGACCAAACGTGTGTTGTCTGAATCCGTGTACATCCAATGCTTGCCTTCGAGTTTTTCGATAATGCGCTCAATGGTCGACTTCACACCGAAAGGCCGGCCGCATTCGATGCACTCAAACGGGTCTTCACCGTGCAACGGTTGCTGGTCTAGCACTTGCTTGCCGAGACTGAATTGAGGCTTCAATGCAATCGCAGTTTCCGGGCAGGTATTGGCGCAGAGTCCGCATTGCACGCAGGCGTTCTCGACGATATTGATTTCTGGCCGGTCAGACCGGTCATTGAGTGCGCCAGTCGGGCACTGAGACACGCAGGCCAAACAGAGTGTGCATTTATCGGAATCCACTTCGATGGTTCCGTAGGGGTCGCCGGGTTCCAGTGCAATCGACAACGCGCTCTCGCCATCGTGTGCTGTTAAGGCAGACATCACTTGCTTGGTGACTTCCCGACGGCCACCTAACAGAGCTACATCGAGAGCCTTGGGTTCAGGCAGCGAGTCGGCGTATAGGGCGCTCTCCAAGCTCTCTATTGAGTCCGCCTCGATCACTCGGACCCGAGTTGGGTCGACCGAGGTACCCTTGAGCAGCCGCATGGTCAGACCATACTGATTTTCGATGGCTGTTTTCGCCGTTTTGGGCGATTTTAAAATCAGGGCTTCAGACGCGCCTGCCCCGAGCGTCGCCAACAGTTCTGCGTGGCCGATTAACTCGACGTTATCGACCTCGTACGGAATGACGTCGGCCGGCAGTCCGTTGCTGAAACGAGCCGATTCAGCGATTAAGCTCCGCCCAAACGATCGATCAATAAATAGAATGCGTGGCGCACTGTTCGCATGCTTTGAAAACGTTTCAATCAGTGTTTTTAAGCGTTGAACCATGAACTCAAACGGCGGGTCATCATACAAAATGGCCCCCGTTGGACACACGGATGCGCAACCGCCACAGCCGCCACACATGTCTGAATCGATGTACCCCCCATCGCCGTTGGAACGAATGGCCTTGGCGCCGCAGGTATCCACGCATCGGGTGCAGCCGGTTTTCTTAGACCGACTGTGCGCACAGATGGCCGCTTCGTAGCGAACATAAATCGGCTTTTCAAAGGTGCCGACCAGAGCCTTGGCGCGAACGCCTAAGGCGGTTAGTTCCAAACTGCTCGGTTGATAGGCCCGCAGGTAGCCTTCACGGGTGGCTTCGGCTGCCAAGAGTGATTCCTCCGAAACCAAGTCGATCACCAGGTCGCATTCGGATTGCGCGCCATCCTTGGGTATTTCAAATCGCGTATCCCCGCGCCCGCTCACGACCAGAGGGGCATATTGATCAAATTCGACCTCGAACGCGCCCAAGCCGCCAGATAAATGTTTGATCTTCCCGATGGCGAGATCATAAAGCGCGGATGGAATTGCTCTTTGGGGCGGTGTTTCGAGTACTACCGTGACAGCCAATTCTTCGCCTAAGGCCTCAGCGAAAGGCAGGATGGATTCGTCACGAGCGATCACCAAACACGTGCCTTGACTGACGACGTCGCGAACTGGGGTGCCGGGTCGCTCGAGTTTGGCGTCGTCAAGAAGAGCCAGCTGCTTAGCGGTGACGTACGTCGTGTCTTGGTCGCCACGGGTCCATCCGGCACGGTCACGTAAGTCGAGTAGGCTCAGAGAGCTTCTTAATTCGGATGCTGCAGCCAGTTCAGATTGTAGCTGCTCGAACACTGCGTGTTGCTGCTCGCAGGCGAAGACCACGTTTTGCTCTTGCGACAGCTGCTGGATCGCAACATCGAGGTCATTGCCACACAATTGGTCGACCTGAATGACATGGTCAAAATCCTGGTTTTCAAAGGATTTTGTTTTGTATTTCAGGGTTTTGTCGCAGGTGCAAAGCACCAATGTTTTTGCTGTTTCTGTCATGTTGGGGCCATGTTGGGGCTGTTTTTTTTGTTAAAGGTCACAATAGACTACGCACATTGAGGGCAAACACTAGAAAAAGAAGGCCTGGAGGTCAAAAACTGTGTCGAATCCTGACAATCCCACAGACCAATCCGATCTGTTCTCAGCGCGTGCCATCAGTATGCGTGTGGGCGTGGTCGTTACTCGCTCGCCAGGCGTCACGCGCTGGGCGAAAGAAATTTGGCGTCCCACCGCCTTGCTGCCAGGTGCCGCCGACTCGGTCTGGCACGAGCTTCGGCGAGACGGAGATGTCGTGGAGTACCACGCGGCCACGGTCGATCTGTCGTTGTATCGTACCGACGTCGAGGCTTATCGAGTCTCCCTCTCGATGAAACCGCCTTCGGCCTTTGTAATCATGGATGAGGACACCACAGGCACGGCGCCTGGTGGCTGGATGATAAGTGAGGTCACATTATCAGCCTACGAGGCTCAAGATGCATTGGACAGCGGCTTTAGTTTGGTGGAAGCGGTTCCGCTGCCGCCGCTCGTGGGTTCCTGGGCGACCGAGTTTGTGAAGCAGCATTTCATTGAAGAAGAGTTTAAGAAGCGTCAGCGCGATCGAGTCGACGTGGATCGGCGCGAGGACGGGATTGGTGATGAGCGTGTCCAGCAGGTGGCGGATGTCTATCGTGCGCCTGGAAGTTTGCGGAAGAGGAATAAGCATTGAGTGATGACAAGGGATTTTTAAGTCGCTGGTCTGAGCGGAAGCGTCAAGTAGCTGCCGAAGAGGAGGCGATCCAGGAGGCTGCCTCAGTCCCTGAGCCTGTTGCGGATCCGCATGAAGGCAAGACCGATGAGGAGATTCTGGCGGAGCTGGAGCTGCCAGAGCCTGAGTCATTGAAATTAGGCGATCGCGTTGAGGCTTTCATGGCGCCGGAGGTGCCTGAACGCATTCGGGCGCGGGCGCTCAGAGCTTTTTGGCGGACCAATCCAATTTTGGCCAATGTCGATGGCCTTGATGATTACTGTGACGATTTTACCGATGCGGCCTTTGCGGTTGAAAACATTCAGACGGTATATGAGGTGGGCAAGGGTTATGCCCGGAAAGCCTTGGATACATTAGAGAAGTTGGCCGAGGATGATGCGGCGCTTCCCGATGCCGTGTCTGAGGTCTCTGCGGTGGCGAAGTCATCTGTGACAGATGAGTCTATCCGTCCATCTTCCTCAGTTCGAATTGGACGTGATGACGCTCAAACGGTGGGTCCGGAAAAGGTCCAAATTTCACCGCTGGATGCGGAGACTGAGGATGACGAAGATGCGAAATCAGAAGAGCGCATATTGATCGCTTCTGTGCAAGATGAGAATGACTCGCATCTCCCGGCTCCTCTGGCTTCAAGACGCATGCGATTTCGGGTGTCTTAAACTTGCACCCGAAAAAAAACGGCGTACACTTCGCGGTTACGGACTATGACAAAGCCATTGGATTGGCCGATCAGCATTGACTGATGGGATAATAATGACCGAACCTGCAACAGTAGAAACTTACACGCCTTTATCGCCCGAAGACCGAGCGCGCGCAGATTTGTACGCGTTGATCGGCTCATTAATGCTTGAAATCCCAACCACTGAAACCTTGGCTCAGCTCGCTGCATTAGAGGGTGGTGAGGGCGATCTTGGGGCGGCGGTTAGCGCCTTGGCTCGAGTCGCCAAGTCGATGGATGCCGCTGCTGTCGAGCGCGAGTACAACATCGTATTTATTGGCGTGGGTCGGGGCGAGGTGCTGCCTTATGCCAGCTATTATTTGACCGGATTCTTGCATGAAAAGCCGTTGGCAGATCTGCGGGCGACCATGCGAACTCTAGGCATCAAACGCCGCGATGGCATGGTGGAGCCGGAAGATCATCTCGGTGCATTGTGTGAAATGATGTCAGGGTTGATCACTGGCGGGTTTGGTCATAAGGCGTCACTAGAAACTCAGAAAGAATTTTTCAATGCGCACATTGCTCCTTGGGCGGCGCATTGTTTTAGCGATCTCGAAAAAGCGGAAAACGCCGTTTTGTATGCGCCGGTCGGCTCCCTAGGCCGGGTGCTTATGGCGATAGAAGACGAGGCTTTCCGTTTCGAGTAGGCCGAAAGGCAACAGTGTGTAAAGCACAAAAAGGAGATGTTCATGAGTGAACAGAAAACAACACAGGCAGGGCGCCGTGGATTCTTGAAGATGCTGACTACCGGTGTACCCGCTGCTGCAGTTGCTGCCGCAGCCGGTTCACATGTGGTGGCATCTGAGGGAGTTGAGGTACGTGAGTCGAAAGGTCTTCGTAAGACCGAGCACTACAAAAAGTATCTCGAAACAGCACGGTTCTAAAACAACATGAATGGCCCAGGTTGCAATCGGCCCTGGATCACCATTCAAAAATCCTGAGGAGGATTTTTTATGTTAAGGAAAAAGACGAATGGGGTGGCGGAAGGCTCCCGAGTGTCATCCTTACTGAAGAATGTGGCCTCTCACAAACTGGATCGCCGGACGTTTTTGCGTTCAACGGGTCTGGCAGTGGGTGGTTTAGCTGCATTCTCCATGACGCCACGCAGCGTAGAAGCGGCAGCTTCGGGTGCGGCCGGCGACGGAAAGACT
>CAJXXD010000027.1 GCA_913062835.1 uncultured Gammaproteobacteria bacterium | reverse complement strand
TGGTGGGCCCAGCAGGACTCGAACCTGCGACCAAGGGATTATGAGTCCCCTGCTCTAACCAACTGAGCTATAGGCCCGCTCTCTGTGGAGGGCACGGATAATACACAATCCGGCCTAGGTTAGGGAGAGATTATATGAGATGCCCCGTCTTCACGTAGATCAGTGTGTCTTCTTCCACCCAAGGGTGGTGACTGGATAAATGGGGGCTTCGCAGCCAGCTTCCCTTCGGGTATAGGCCATGTTCATCTTGAAAGCAGCCACTGATGACAAATATCTCTTCACCCCCGACGTGGGTGTGAGGCACGAATCGTTCGCCTTTAGGCCAGAAAACCAGCGCAGTGCCCTCAGTGCCATGCTGATGCAGGGGTAACACGCGAAGCCCCCCATGGCCCTGCACAAAGGGTGTTTGATTCGTATTGATGCGGATCTGAGCCAAATCATCGTCGGCGAACTGGCACAGTTTGACGAATAATAAGCAGCCATCTTGGCTTCTCGGGCGGTGTGAGCTGCCAGGCGGATTGCGGAGATACGTGCCGGCAGGGTAGTCGCCATGCTCGTCTTGGAAAACGCCTTCAAGGACCAGTATTTCTTCGCCACGGGGGTGCGCATGTTCTGCAAAAGCGGCACCGGGTTGATATCTGACTAGCGAGGTTGTGCGCCCGGTTTCTGAAGCCTCACGTTCAAGCGGCATGCGTTCGACAGTTTGTGAAGGCGAGGCGAGCCACTGGTAATGAACTGGCGTCATCACCGCCCGTTCGGTCAAATCCATTCTTAAGGGGACAAATTCCATCTCAGCTCCGTTGTTGCCCATCACTGTTATGAGTGTCGGCTTCCTGGGTTTCAATCGCCTGTCCTATTTCAATTTTTTCAGTCTATGCATTGACGGGCAGTGCAAATGTCCTAAACTCGCGTTTTCCGAGCGTGAGCGGCGTCTATGACCACCGAACGCAATGGATTCTGGGCTCTGAGTTGAGGATCTGTGGCGTTTGCCCTCCGCGCGACTTGACTGTCTGCGTTAGACCCCGCAACAGAGCCTTGGAAGGTCTCAGCACCGCTGAGTGGTTTGAACCGACAAGGACTTGAGTGAAATGACTCGTTTTCTAACTTCCGTATTGCTGCTGGCAGCTACCTCCGTACAGGCCTCAGGCGTGGTTAACGTCTACAACTGGTCGGACTACATCGCCGAAGACACCATTGCTAAATTTGAAGCAGAGACCGGTATCAAAGTGAACTATGACGTGTTCGATACCAATGAACTGCTCGAAGCCAAATTGTTGGCCGGCTCGTCAGGCTACGACGTGGTTGTGCCCACTGGAAACTTTTTGGAGCGTCAGATCCAAGCGGGTGTGTTTCGTCCCCTAGATACCGCTCAGTTGCCGAATTTAGCCAACATGGATGCTGAAATCTCCCGCATCGTTAGCCAGCACGATCCAGACAATAAGCATTCTGTGGTTTATATGTGGGGTACCACTGGCTTGGCTTATGACATCGCGAAGATTGAAGAGCGGATGCCCAATGCCCCGGTGAACAGCTGGGACATGATTTTTGATCCGGCAGTGATTTCAAAGTTTGCCGATTGCGGCGTGGCCATTCTGGAGTCTCCCTCAGACATGCTGGCGACCGCCAAGCATTATCTGGGTATCGACCCTGCGAGCGAATCAGCCGCAGATTTGGAAAAAGCAGAAGCTTTGTGGATGAGCGTTCGTCCTCACGTGCGTTATTTCCATGCCTCTCAATACATCAACGACTTAGCCAACGGCGACATCTGCTTAGCCGTCGGTTATTCAGGTGACCTGTTGCAAGCACGCGATCGTGCTGTCGAAGCCGACAATGGCGTGGAAGTGGCGTATGTCATCCCTGAAGAAGGCGGCGTGGTTTGGTTTGACCTGATGGCGATCCCTGCTGATGCCAAAAACGTGGCAGAAGCGCACCAGTTCATCAACTTCGTGATGGATGCGCAGATTGCGGCAGACATTACCAACTACGTGTTCTATGCCAATGCCAACAGCGCTTCAACGCCGTTGATTGACCCTGAAGTCACGTCAGACCCGGGCATCTATCCGAGCGAGGCGGTTAAGGCGGGATTGTTTGCGCTTCGCGCACACAGTCCACGCTATGACCGAATCATGAACCGCACTTGGACGCGGATCAAAACAGGCCAGTAATTGACCATGGGCCGACTTTTCGGCCCTTTTTGATGGAGTGTCCATGACCAGCACAGGACTTCAGGACAAGCGTTGGCTTGATCCGGACGCTACGCCCTTTATTGAGTTCCGAAATGTGTCGAAGACCTATCAGGGGGTGCCTGCGGTCAAAGACGTCAATCTCTCGATATATCAGAACGAGCTGTTCTGTTTGCTCGGTGGTTCGGGCTCGGGCAAAACCACCTTATTGAGGATGTTGGCTGGTTTCGAGACACCAACCTCCGGATCAGTCTGGATAGACGGCGTAGACGTCACCGATTGGCCACCGTATGAGCGTCCGGTCAATATGATGTTTCAGTCCTATGCGCTTTTCCCGCACATGACGGTGTACGACAACATCGCCTATGGCTTGAAACGGGACGGTATGCCGAAGCCAGAAATTCGCGAGCGGGTTGAAGAACTGCTGGGCTTGGTTCGACTGAGTGGCTTTGCCAATCGAAAACCTGAACAACTCTCAGGCGGTCAGCGCCAGCGGGTGGCTTTGGCGAGGGCCTTGGCAAAACGTCCCAAGGTCTTGCTGCTCGATGAGCCCTTGGGTGCATTGGATAAAAACCTTCGAGAAGACACGCAACTTGAGTTGATCAAGATTCAAGAGTCTTTGGGAATGACCTTTATTGTGGTGACCCATGACCAAGAAGAAGCGATGACCTTAGCCACGCGCATCGGGGTCATGGACGAAGGCTATCTGGTGCAGACCGATGAGCCCCACACCATTTATGAGTACCCAAGCTCCAAATACGTGGCTGACTTTATCGGCGACATTAATCTGTTTGAGTGCGTGGTGACTGAGACCGAGTCTGGGGACTTGAGTTTGTACTCGGCTGAGATCGAAGCTGGCTTGTGCCCGCCGACTTCGTTTGCTGCGCCTTTGAACCAGACGCTTTGGTATGCCATCCGACCTGAGAAAATGCGATTGTCTCGAGAGCCTGTCGACGCCGATAACGTGCTGTCAGGGATTGTCCATGAGATCGCTTATTTGGGTGATTTTTCAGTGTACTGGGTCGATTTAGATTCAGGATTCCGGATTCGGGTCAGCCGTCCGAACATCAGTCGTTTAGATCACTTTGCAGAGTCTTGGGATGAGCGCGTGTACATCACCTGGGGCCAAGATGCCGGTGTGGTACTGACCCAATGAAGCCTTTGGGTTTGCCCAAATTCAAAAACGGTCACCGGTGGGTCGCTTGGGTGCCGACCTTGTGGCTGTTGCTCTTTTTCCTGATCCCTTTCTTGGTGGTGGCGAAGATCTCGTTGTCAGAAGCCGCCATCGCCATGCCTCCGTATTTGCCGGTGATTGAATGGGTGGAGTCGGGTGTAGCCCAAATTCGCCTGAATGTTGGCAACTACCTGTTTATCATTGAAGACCCCCTCTATGCGGCCTCCTACTGGGAATCGGTGCGGATTGCCTTGGTATCGACCTTGGTGACTTTGCTGATCGGTTACCCGATGGCTCATGTCATCGCCATGTCCCCTGAGCCTCGGCGGACACTTTTATTGATTCTGGTGATTTTGCCGTTTTGGACCTCATTCTTGCTCAGGGTCTATGCCTGGATTGCCATTTTAAAAACCAATGGCCTACTGAATTCAGTGCTTTTGCACGTCGGGCTGATTTCAGAGCCTTTGGTGATCTTGCAGACCGATGTAGCCGTCTATCTGGGGATTGCCTACACCTATTTGCCCTTCATGGTATTGCCCCTGTACGCCGCTTTGTCGCGTTTGGATCGCACACTTCTGGAAGCCTCTGCCGATTTGGGCGCGACCCCCTGGGTGAGCTTTTTCACGGTGACGCTGCCTTTGACCTTACCGGGTATTTTTGCCGGATCGCTGTTGGTGTTTGTGCCCGCCATTGGCGAGTTTGTGATCCCGGCCCTGCTCGGTGGCAACGACACCTTGATGATTGGCAAGGTGCTGTGGAATGAATTCTTCGCTAACCGTGATTGGCCGATTGCCTCGGCGGTGGCCATCATCATGCTGTGTTTAATTGTCGGGCCCTTGATGTGGTTAAACCGCCTCCAGGCTAAACAGGAGCAGGGCGCATGAGACTCGGTCGGTATGTGATGCCGGTCTCGGCCGCACTTGGGTTTGGCTTTCTCTACATCCCGATTTTGATTTTGGTGATCTACAGCTTTAATGCATCCAAATTGGTGACGGTGTGGGGTGGCTTTTCCACGCAATGGTATGTGGAGTTATTTCGCGACCCACAAATACTGGATGCGGCCAAACTCAGTTTCAAAATCGCCACCGCCAGTGCCACCTTGGCTTTAGTGTTGGGTGTGGCTGCGGCCATGACCCTGGTGCGGTTTCGTTGGTTTAAAGGGCGGACGCTTTTGACCGGCATGGTAGCCGCCCCCTTGGTGATGCCTGAGGTGATCACCGGGTTGTCCCTTTTGTTGTTATTCGTAGCCCTAGACAATCTCTTGGGATGGCCGGCAGGCCGGGGCGTGACCACCATCATTTTGGCCCATGCCACTTTTGGCATGGCCTTTGTAGCGGTCATTGTGCAAGCGAGATTGCGGGACATGGACCGGACGCTTGAAGAAGCGGCCATGGATTTGGGCGCTCGGCCCTTGACGGTATTTTTCACGATTACCATTCCAAGCATCGCACCGGCGTTGGTGGCGGCTTGGTTATTGGCATTTACCCTGTCGTTGGATGACTTGGTGATTGCGAGCTTTGTCTCGGGGCCTGGATCGTCCACCTTGCCGATGGTGGTGTTCTCAAAAGTTCGGTTGGGTATCAGCCCAGACATCAATGCGTTGGCCACCTTGATGATTATGATCGTGGCCTTGGGCGGTGCGATCGGATTTTGGCAGATTCGCCGTTCAATGAGGGGACGATCGTCCCGTTAGCGTGCGCGGGGCGACGCCATTTGACCGGGGTCGTACGGTTGTTAAGAAGGGCATTCTCCAATTTGTCTTTCGTCGCTCAGACACGTCTAGACAAATCGAGACGCCGGGTCACAAACGCATAAAACTTCCAAAGGTTGGTTGTTTAAGGTGCGCGCATTTTCGGGTTTTTTGGAAAAAAGCACTAAATATCTAGCGCCGTTTTAAATACATGATTTAGTTCATTTTAATGATTAATTTGTAGGAGCGATTAACGGATTTCGTTTCGCAATTTGTGCGCAAGCTCAGTCAGGCTGTCTGCAGACAGATCCATGCCAGATGCCGCTTCGAGATCGATGGTTTGTCCAGGTCCGTGTTCGGTGGCGCGTCGCACAAAAGCCGTCTGCAGCCCACAGGCTTTTGCGGCAAGCAGGTCACTGTTGTGTGCAGCCACCATCATGCAGGCCGCGGGAGGCAAATCGAGTGCGTCGCACGCTCGAAAGTAGGATTCCGGGGCGGGTTTGTAGGTGCCCACGACTTCGGCGCCCAAGACCGCATCCCATGAATAGCCGTTGTATCGGGCCAGATTGACCGATAACGCAATGTGGCCATTGGATTGAGCCGCACAGATGGCTTGTTTTCGGAGCTCAGCCATACCAGAGGGGACATCAGCCCAAGCCGGCAGGCGATGCCAGGCTTTCACCAACCAGTCGATGTCTGTTTCATCACCCAAGGGAAAACCGAACCGGTCGGCAATTTTAAAAAGATTCTCGCGGTGAAGAACATCCAATTTGGTGGAAGGGCGACTGCCGTCTCGAATCGGCGCCATGGACGGCTGATATTCGGCTCGCCAAGCATCCGCAAGAAGGGCTGGGTCTAGGTCGCAGGGATGTTTTTTAAAATGGAGCTCGAAGTCACGGATGAGCCCACTTCGCCAATCGACCAGCGTACCAAACACGTCAAACAAGAGCGCTTGAGGTGTCACTGCAGGGTTTCCATGTGCATCAATAGGTCGTTAAACCGCTCGCCTTGGATCATCACGTGCACTCGTGACAATTCATCGGCCACTTCGGCTTGTCCCGCTTCGATGGCCTCGATGATTTTGTAATGCTCGGTCAGTGACTGAGGCATCCGCCCCCTGACCCGAAGTTGCAACCGACGGAATGATTGCAGACGACGCCTGAGGCGTCGGGTTTCATTGGCCAAGAACTGATTGCCGCAGGCCTCATAGATGCACTCGTGAAAGTCGACATTAGTGGCGTAGTACAGGTCGCTGTCGCCCTCGGCGATGGCTTGCTCGCAGCCGGCGTTGGTCGCTTTCAGGCGGGCTAGTTGCTCGTCAGTGATGCGTCGGGCGGCTAAGCGAGCACAAAGCCCTTCGAGTTCGCTCATCACCTCAAACATTTCGATCATTTCTTTGAAGGAGGGCGCACGGACAAAGCAGCCCCGTTTAGGGATCTGCGTCGCGAGCCCCGAGCCCACCAACTGCAACAGTGCTTCACGCACCGGAGTACGGGAGACAGAGAACCGTTCGGCGAGGGAGATCTCGTCTAATTTTTCACCGTCTTTAAGCTGGCCGGTGGCGATTTGTTCCTCGATGCCTTGAAAGACACGATTGGCGGCTCGACTACTCATTTTATAATTCTTCGTTGCATCTTATTTTTGTATACGATAATTTGACTCCAGCATACATAAATATGCAAGCCGTAATAACTCATAACAATCGGCAGGAGCCTAGTAATGAAAATTAAAACGATCCTATCCGCAGCCGTTGGCGCGGCCTTCATCAGTTCTGGCGCATATGCCACTGAGCTTCGTCTGTCCCACCAGTGGTCAACCAAAGATGTGCGACACCAAGTCGCCCAGATCGTCGCGGATCACGTAAAAGATGCCAACGTCGATTTGGATATCAAAATTTTTACATCTCAGTCACTGTTTAAAGCGCGTGAACAGTACATGCCGCTGTCTCGGGGTCAGCTCGACATGACCGTGTTGCCATTGTCGTACGCTGGTGGCCAACAGCCTGCATACAACCTGACATTGATGCCTGGCTTGGTGAAGAACCACGATCACGCAGCGCGGTTGAATGAATCGCCCTTCATGGAAGCAATCGAAGAGAAGATGGCTGAAGACGACGTGATGGTACTGGTGCACGGTTATCTCGCCGGTGGCTTCGTGGGTAAGGACAAGTGCATTTCAAAACCAGACGATGTGGCTGGGCTGCAGATGCGTGCCGCGGGCAAGTCATTCAACCAGCTGTTGTCAGGTGCAGGTGCATCCATCGCATCGATGTCGTCTTCTGAAATCTACAACGCAATGCAAACCGGAGTCTTGGACGCCGCGAATACATCCTCAGCTTCATTCGTGTCTTATCGCATTTATGAGCAGGTGAAGTGCTACACCCCGGCTTCGGAACAAGCGCTGTGGTTCATGTACCAGCCACTGCTCATGAATAAGTCCACCTTTGAGGGTCTCACCTCTGCTCAGCAGAGTGCCCTTTTAGAAGGTGCGCGTAAGGCAGAAGCCTATTACCTCGAGGAAGCGAAGAAGCAGGATGCGAATTCTGTGGAAGTGTTCCGCAATGCAGGCGTGGAAATCAAAGAAATGACCGTTGACGAGTTCCAAGCGTGGCAGAACCTCGCGAAAGAAACCTCGTACAAGGCATTTGTGGAAGATTATCCAGAAGGACAGCGCTTCTTGGATCTTGCACTCGCGGTCGAGTAAACAACCAGGACCCGGCCGTCCCGGTCGGGTCTTTTCAGGACTTAAAAAATGCAAGCATTTATCCGTATTGTGAACCACATCTCGCAAGGTGTGGGTGTGATCGCGGCTCTGATGATCGTGGTTGCGGTGGCCATCACCTGTCAGATGATCTTCATCCGTTATTTCTTGAATGCATCTACGTATTGGCACACCGAGGCTGTGGTGTATCTGATGATCGGCGCTACGATTTTGGGCCTTCCCTACGTGCAGAAATTAAAAGGGCACGTCAACGTCGAGTTGGTTCCGATGTTGTTACCGCCCTTGGCTCGGAAAATCCTGCTAATCGTCAGCTTCCTTGCGGCGATTGCTGTGCTCGGCGTGATGCTGTTCTACTCGTATGAGTTGGTTCACCTATCGTTCACGCGAGGATGGACGTCGGATACTGTCTGGGGCCCTCCACTTTGGATTCCGTACGTGGTCATGCCAATTGGATTCGGGTTGTTTGCGCTGCAGCTGCTGGCGGATCTTTTAGAGATCTTACTAACGCCCGCAGACGATATTGTCATTGAAGCGGGAGGTCACTGATGGATCCCTTGGTGTTGGGCCTAGTGGTCGCCGCTGCGACTATCTTTGTTTTGTTTTCTGGAATTTCAGTGGCCAACGGTCTGTTGGTGGTCTCTGCATTCTTCTTAATCGTGTTCGACGGCTTCCGCTCACTGGAGCTGATTCCTGAAATTCTTTTTGGGAAGCTCAATAACTTTGCCTTGTTGTCGATCCCGATGTTCATTCTCATGGGTGCGGCGATTGCCTCGACACGGGCGGGTGCCGATTTGTATGAGGCGCTCGACCGCTGGTTGACGCGTATTCCAGGTGGATTGGTGGTCTCAAATCTTGGCGCTTGCGCTCTGTTTGCGGCCATGTCTGGCTCATCCCCTGCGACCTGTGCAGCCATCGGGAAAATGGGTATTCCTGAGATGCGGAAGCGAAATTTCCCTGATGGCGTGGCCACAGGCTCGATTGCAGCCGGTGGTACTTTGGGGATTTTGATTCCCCCATCCATCACGATGATTGTGTACGGCATCGCCACGGAAACCTCGATCGGTCGTCTGTTTTTGGCCGGTGTGATTCCGGGACTTCTCTTGGTCGGATTGTTCATGGCTTGGTCGATCTATGCGACATGGCGTGATGGAGGGGTCGATGCGCTCGCTGG
>CAJXXD010000026.1 GCA_913062835.1 uncultured Gammaproteobacteria bacterium | reverse complement strand
AGAGATGGAAAATACTCAGATTGGGCACATAATCTGGCGGCATTTAAAAAACTGATAGAATCTCTGGAATCCTTGTAACAAAGCTTTCATTTACGCAGTAACAATTACTGTTTTTAAACGCCGCCAGATAAATAATTATGATTAATTATTATTTTGCCTGATAATCTCAGGAAGAATAATACATCATAAATTCGACCGGATGCGGCATTGTTTCAAAAAGCTCAATCTCTTCCATCTTCAGATCGATATAGCCTTCCAGCATATCTGTTGTAAAGACATTTCCTTCAAGGAGGAACTCATGATCAGATCTAAGAGCCTCAACTGCCTCCCTTAATGAACCGCAAACTGTAGGGATATCTTTAAGCATATCTTTAGGTAATTCATAAAGATTTCTGTCCATTGCATCGCCCGGATGGATTTTATTCTTTATACCGTCAAGTCCGGCCATCAGCATTGCGCTGAATGCCAGATAAGGATTGGCGGTTGGATCCGGGAATCGAACTTCTACCCGCTTTGCCTTTGGAGATGTAGAATGTGGAATACGGCATGACGCAGATCTGTTTCTGGATGAATAAGCCAGAAGGACAGGTGCCTCGAAACCCGGAACAAGACGCTTGTAGCTGTTGGTGGATGGGTTGGTGAAGGCATTCAAAGCACGCGCATGTTTGATTATTCCACCAATGTAATATAAGCAATCTTCTGACAAGCCGGCATATTGATCTCCTGCAAAAAGAGGTTTGTTACCTTTCCACAAGGACTGGTGGACGTGCATTCCAGAGCCATTGTCTCCATAAATCGGCTTTGGCAGAAATGTCGCGGACTTACCGTAGCTATGTGCCACATTATGTACCACATGCTTGTAAATCTGCAGATTGTCAGCTTCCTCAACCATTGGGGCAAATTTAATCCCGAGTTCGCATTGGCTGGGAGCAACCTCATGGTGGTGCTTTTCGACCGGGACTCCCATCTGCCCCATAACAGATATCATCTGGCCGCGAATATCGGAAAGTGAGTCGACAGGCGCTTCAGGGAAATAACCACCTTTTACGGATGGACGGTGACCCATGTTGCCGCCTTCGAATTCCGCATGGCTTGACCAAGCGGCTTCTTCTGATTCGATTTTGTACATTGCACCTTGCATATCAGCTTTCCACTGCACGCTGTCGAACACGAAGAACTCTGGCTCAGGTCCGAAGAAGCAGGTATCACCGATACCGGTCGACTTTAAATAGGCTTCTGCGCGGTGCGCGACTGAACGAGGGTCACGATCGTAGCCCTGCATAGTCGATGGCTCAACGATGTCGCAGCGGATATTGACGGTGACTTCCTCTGTAAAGGGATCAACCACTGCAGTCGAGTCGTCTGGCATCAAGATCATGTCGGATTCGTTGATCGACTTCCATCCAGCGATCGATGATCCGTCAAACATGGCACCTTCGGCGAAAAACTCGCTATCCACCGAGGAAGCTGGGAAAGTTACGTGCTGCTCTTTGCCGCGCGGATCTGTGAAACGTAGATCAACCCAACGGGCTTCGCTTTCGGCAATCAATTTAAGTGTTTTTTCAGACATGTCTGACTCCGTGTTTGGAATGCAAAACCTCGCCACCTTCGGTGGGAGTACTCAAAAGCGTATAGCAAAGCCCGTGCCTACTTTTGCAAGGCTTATGTTGTATGCATTTGCTCGATCATTGTGCCTGAAGATCACACCAATATGCACCCATATTGTGCATGCGCACCAAGATAGATCACCAAAATGGTGCGCCCGGTCTGTGTGTTATGGGAAAAAAACGCACTGCTGTCATGGAGTTCCCGGTATACTCCCGCGCGCTCGGAGGAAACTATGATTGAACGGATACGAAACGTCGCCATTATCGCCCACGTCGACCATGGCAAAACGACCCTTGTAGACAAGCTGCTCGCTGCGTCAGGGACGCTGGATCGAAAAGAAATCTTGAACGAACGCGTGATGGACTCTAACGATCAGGAAAAAGAGCGCGGCATTACCATTCTGGCTAAAAACACAGGCCTGACCTGGAACGATTACCGGATCAACGTGGTGGATACTCCGGGCCACGCAGACTTCGGTGGTGAAGTAGAGCGTGTGTTATCGATGGTGGATGCGGTGTTATTGGTGGTCGATGCGGCCGAAGGCCCTATGCCTCAAACCCGATTCGTGACCCAAAAAGCGTTTGCGCAGGGGCTGCGGCCGATTGTAATCGTCAATAAAGTCGACAAGGTGGGTGCGGATCCGCACGGTGCGATTGATAAGGTGTTTGACCTCTTTGATCAGCTCGGCGCAACCGATGAGCAGTTGGATTTCCCGGTCGTGTATTGCTCGGCTATCAACGGACTCTCTGGCTCTGAGCCCGATGCGCTGCAAGAGAGCATGGAGCCGATTCTACAAGCGATCGTTGATCATTGTCCGGTGCCTGAAGTCGACTTGGAAGGTCCGCTTCAATTACAAATTTCAGCCCTAGACTACAACAGCTTCCAAGGGGTCATCGGCGTCGGACGCATCCGTCGTGGTGTTATTAAGCGAAATCAGCAAGTCACGGTGATCGGTGCCGATGGCAAGAGTCGCAATGGGAAGATCTTACAAATTCTCGGGTACATGGGTCTTGAGCGAATCGAGACCCAAGAAGCCACAGCGGGTGACATTGTGTGTATCACCGGGATCGATCCACTTTCGATCTCCGATACACTCTGTGCCGTTGATGCCCCTGAGGCGTTGCCGCCTTTGTCTGTCGATGAACCCACCGTCAGCATGACTTTCCAAGTCAACGACAGCCCGTTTGCCGGTAAGGACGGAAAGTTCGTCACTTCTCGAAACATCAAAGAACGGCTTGAGCGTGAACTGATCCACAATGTAGCCTTACGCGTTGAGCCAGGTGACTCGCCTGATAAGTTCAAAGTATCCGGACGCGGTGAACTGCATCTCTCAGTCTTGATCGAATCGATGCGACGCGAAGGCTTCGAGCTGGGCGTGTCGCGGCCTGAAGTGATCGTCCGTGAAGTCGATGGGGTCCGCGAGGAACCTTTCGAATTTGTCGTGATTGACATTGAGGAGCAGCACCAAGGCCCTGTGATGGAAGCCATGGGCATGCGCAAAGGCGACATGAAAAACATGGCCCCAGACGGTCAAGGTCGAATCCGTCTGGAATACATCATCGCAGCGCGCGGTCTGATTGGATTCCGCTCCGCATTTCTGACCATGACCTCGGGCACTGGCATCATGAGTAGCGTATTTGATCATTACGGCCCAGTGAAACAGGGTGAACTGGGCAATAGGATCAATGGTGTTTTGGTCTCCATGATCGATGGGACAACCACAGCCTACTCGTTATACAACCTCCAAGATCGCGGGAAACTGATGGTCGGTGCGGGTGTCGATGTCTACGAAGGGATGATTTTGGGTATTCACTCGCGTGACAACGATTTGCCGGTGAACCCCGTCAAAGGCAAGCAGCTGACTAACATTCGAGCTGCCGGTACCGATGAGAACTTGATTTTGACGCCGCCGGTTCGAGTGACCCTTGAGTCCGCTTTGGAATTCATCGATGATGATGAGCTGGTGGAAGTGACGCCAAATCACATCCGCTTGCGTAAAAAATTGTTGAAAGAGGCCGATCGCAAGCGTGCGGGCCGGTCAAAGGCGGCGGGCTAGGAGTGCGTGCCGCCCCATAAGGGGGCGCAATGCACAGGATCTATCCGGCTCAACCGGCTTATCAAACCGGTCATATCAAAACCGCCGATCTGGCGTTTGATCTCTATTATGAAATGTATGGCAATCCCTCGGGGTTGCCAGTCATTTGCCTTCATGGCGGACCGGGCGCAGGTCTATCGCCACTAATGCATCGCTTTTTCGATTTAAGCGTGTTCCACGTCATGGCCTTTGACCAACGCGGAGCGGGCCGATCTCGGCCCTCTGGTGCGCTTGAAGCCAATACCACCGAATTACTGTTAGAAGACATCCAGCAATTGGCGGACGAACTCGGCTTTAAACGATTTATCCTGTTTGGCGGTTCATGGGGTGCCACCTTGTCCGTCCTATATGCCGCTCGCCACCCAGACCAGGTGTTGGGTCTGGTGCTGCGAGGCGCGTTTCTGGCCACGGAGTCCGAGCTTCATTGGTTGTATGGTGGAGGAGCAGGGGTCTTGTATCCAACAGCATGGCGTGATTTCTTGGCGCCCCTTAGAGACCTGTCCGATGACAGTTTGACCTCGATCTTGTCTGGTTACGATCAGTTGCTTCACAGTGACGACAGTTTTACCAAAAACCGAGCGGCTAGGGCTTGGAATCTTTGGGAATATCGAGTGGCGATTTGCGATGAAACAGTCGGTGGGAAGACCGAAGGTGGGCTCTCAGAGTCCCTGGCGATGGCACAAATCGAGCACCACTACATCCATCATCGTTGTTTTCTTGAGGCCGATGCGGTGGTGAGGCAAGCGGCTGATCTCGAGGGTGTGCCGGGCATCTTGGTGCACGGCGCCTGCGATCATGTCTGTCAGGTCTCCAATGCCGACCGATTGAAAGCCGCATGGCCCAGATTGCAGTTGGTGACGCCCTCCACTGGAGGACACAGTGCTTTTACGCCGGGAATGGCTGAGGCGTTGTGCGCAGCCAATCGTCAGATGGCCGCACTGTACGGCTATTAATCCGGCTTCTTCGGTCCCACGTCGCGATTAGGTGCTTGCGCATCTTCGTCGAGATCCAATGGCGTCGATCCTGACGATTGCGTTTCGCTGATCGGTGAATCGTTTTCATCCGGCGGTACAGGCGCGTAAAGATCAAACTCATCGATTTCATTGGGATCTTGCTCTTCTGAGGGGATCCGGTCGTCGGTGAGTCGCGGTGTAGGATCTGACGGCTCACTGTCGGCCTCATGATCCGAATTCATTTCCTCGGACGCTGTATCTGAATCATCCGCTTTTTTACTCGGACCTCCGAGGAATCTCGCACCGATCAATCCCGCCTCGAACAACAACCACATGGGGACGGCCAACAGGGTTTGACTGATCATGTCTGGAGGAGTGACCAACATGCCGACGACGAAACATCCGATAAATACATAGGGACGCTTGGTTTTCAGAGTCTCAATCGAGGCCACGCCCGCTTTGATCAGCAACATAGTGGCGATCGGAATCTCAAACGCCAATCCGAAGGCTAAAAACAGCTTCAGTACAAAACTCAGATAGGCATCGATGTCTGTCATGACCGTGACGCCTGTGGGCCCGACGGTCGTAAAGAACCCAAATACTAAGGGGAAGACCACGAAATAAGCGAAGGCCATGCCTGCGTAGAACAAGATGATGCTCGAGACTAATAAGGGCGCTGCGATTTTCTTTTCGTTCTGATACAGCCCGGGCGCGATAAAGCCCCACAACTGATACAAAATCACCGGGGCTGCACAATAGACACTCAAGTACAGCGCCAATTTAAAAGGCGCCAAGAATGGCGAGGCCACTTGAGTCGCGATCATTGAAGAACCATCGGGCAGCAACGATTGCAGCGGTGCGGCTAGGTAGGCATATAAATCATTGGCAAACGCAATAAAGCACAGGAAAAAGAGCAACACGGCAATTAGCACACGAATGGTGCGATCACGAAGCTCGATTAAGTGAGCGATCAGGGGTTGGTCGGTGAAGTTCGCGCCGCTCATGTGTCTTTACTGGAGGATTCCGCTGTTTTAGTGGGCTTCGAGTCGGATTTCATCCCAAGCGGGTCTTCCCCGGTGATGTCTTCAAGCTTTAACCCGCCGCCCTTGGCTTCGAGTTGCTTTTTAAGATCTTCGAGCTCAAGTTCACGATTAATATCTCGTTGAATAGACGCAACCTGGCCGCGGGCACGTTTCACCCACAGACCGATGGTCCGTGCCAGTCGCGGCAGCCGCTCGGGGCCGACCACAACCAACCCAATGATGGCAACCAAGAGTAACTCGGTTGCACCAATGTCAAACACTTAGACTTTCTCTTTAGCTTCGGTTTTTTCGGCCGTTGCCGCGTCCGCTGTTGAAGCAGCAGCCTCTTCTTCTACGGCCTCTGACTTCTGTACCGTCTCTTCAGCGCCTTTATCTTCCGTCTTGTCAGTGACTGACTGGCGGAATCCTTTCACGGCACTCCCGAGGTCCGACCCCAGGGTCTTCAGCTTTTTCGTTCCAAAAATCATGATGACGATCGCCAAAACGATCAAAAGCTGCCAAATACTGATACCACCAATTCCCATTGTGGGCTCCTATATTGTCGTTATCTGTCAGTTAAAACCGGTGAATTGCCCACCGCCGAGTACATGGTAGTGCATGTGGTACACCTCCTGATACCCGCCGGGCCCTGTATTCAACACTGTTCTAAAGCCCGAATCCAGTCCTTGTGACTTGGCAATTTGGGGGATCGCCAGCTGGATGCGTCCCAAAAGCTCGACATCGGACTCGGCTACGTCGAATAAATTCTCAATGTGACGGCGTGGGATCACTAAGAAATGCACTGGCGCTTTAGGATGAATGTCTTTAAACGCAATGCAATCGTCGTCTTTGTAAATGATCTCAGCCGGGACTTCCCCGTCGCGGATGCGACAAAACAAACAATCAGTCATTGGATTCCTCCCGGTTGGCTTTCTCAACCAAGCCACTCACGCCCATACGCCGCTCGAGCTCCGCTAAAACGGCCGACGGCGGTTCCTCAAGGTGGGATAGCAGCACCAGCGTGTGAAACCAAAGGTCTGCGACTTCATGAATCACGTCCTCGTTATTTTCAGACCGCGCTGCATCCTTTGCCGCCATCACGACTTCGGTGGATTCCTCGCCCACTTTCTTCAAGATGTGGTCAAGGCCTTTGTGATGCAACTTCGCCACGTATGACTTTTCGGGATCGCCAAATCGCCGTTCGGCCAACATATCTTCGAGTACATCCAGTACGGTCATTTTTTGTCTCCATAAAGCGCATCCGGTGGAGTCACTACCGATGCAGTTGGGGCCCAGGTGTCACCCTGAATACCCCAAGAAAAACAACTGAGGCGACCGGTATGACAGGCCACACCTTCTTGTGCCACAGACAATAGGACGGCATCTCGGTCGCAATCGAGAGACACATCGAGGACCTTTTGGGTTTGGCCTGACGACTCACCTTTTCGCCACAACTGCTGGCGAGAACGTGAGTAGTAGACGGCTTGACCCGTTTTCAAGGTCTCATCGAGCGCATCACGATTCATCCAAGCCAACATCAATACCGAGCCAGACGCATGATCTTGGGCAACGGCTGCGATTAAACCCTTCTCGTCAAAGGCTACTTGATCTAACAGTGCGTCTCGTTGCGTGTCGTCCATGATCTGCATCTGCTACCGCCTAATCAGTAATACCAGTGACAGTATGCCCACAAATAGCGGCCAATGTTGGGTCATCCATGCGGATTGTCCGCTCAAAGCGAACCCTGCAATGCCTAAGCCGACGATTCCTATTAGGCTGGCCACGTGTCGCCCGCGTCGTTGCCGTTTCGCTTCCTTGGCCAGATCCACTAAGGCTTCGGTCTGGTGGAGCTGTAGGGACTCGAGTCGACTCATCCGTTCCGGTGCTTCAAGAAGGCTGTTGGTTAATTTGGGGAACTGCACAACCCAGCGAGACCCATTGCGTTTGGTGTACTCCAAGATGCCTTTGGGCCCTAGGCGCTCTTTGACCCAGCGCTCCAAAAAAGGTTTTCCGGTTTTCCATAAGTCCAGTTCGGGGTACAGCTCGCGGCCCAACCCTTCGATGTTTAGGAGCGTTTTTTGCAACAAAACCAATTGCGGTTGGACTTCCATCTGGAAACGTCTGGCTACTTCAAAGAGACGGATCAAGAGGACGCCGAAGCTGATCTCACCCAGTGGCTTTTGGAAGATTGGCTCGCATACGGTGCGAATTGCACTCTCAAATTCCCCAACATTGGTGGTTTTGGGCACCCAACCGGATTCGACATGCAGTTCAGCCACCGCGCGGTAATCGCGGTCGAAAAATGCGATCAGGTTTTGCGCAAGGTAGGCTTGGGATTCAGGATCCAAGGTCCCAACGATGCCAAAATCAATCGCTTTGTAGATCGGGTTCTCTGGATCATTAATGTCGACAAATACGTTGCCCGGGTGCATGTCAGCGTGGAAAAAACTATGGTCAAACACTTGGGTGAAGAAGATTTCGACACCCCGTTCTGCCAATTTTTCCATATTGACCTGTTTTTCTTTGAACACATGGATTTGGGAAATCGGGACCCCGTAAATGCGCTCTTCAACCATCGTGTTGCGACGGGTGTAATCCCAATAAATCTGGGGTACGTAGCAGATGGGTGAATTCTCGAAATTGCGACGAATCAGCGCGGTATTGGCTGCCTCGCGCATGAGATCAAGCTCATCTAGGATGGTCACGCGATAGTCGGAGACGACTTGCACCAATTTCAGCCGTTTGCCATCTACAAAGTTTTTTTCCACAAACTTTGCGAGTGTCATCATCAGCTTCAGATCTTCTTCAATCACCTTGGCAATGCCAGGCCGGATCACTTTAACAATGACTTCTTCGCCTGTTTTCAGTTGGGCCGCATGGACTTGGGCAACAGATGCCGAGGCCATGGGCTCAGAGGCGAACTCACTAAAGATGTCCTCGACAGAGGCTTCGAGGTCCTTCTCCACGATCTCGCGTGCCACGGCGCCCGGGAAAGGCTTTACGCGGTCTTGCAACTCCGCCAATGCGGCCGCGATATCCGGGGGTAAGAGGTCTCGGCGCGTGGATAACATCTGCCCGAATTTGACGAACACAGGCCCCAAGGCTTGGAGTGCGTCTCGGAGTCGCTCCCCACGAGAACGACGCATGCGTACCTTTGGAATGATCCAGCTAAGTGCGCGGAGTGGGCCTCGCTTCGGCTGAGGCAGAAATTCATCAATGCGTTCGGCGAATAGAACCCGTACGATTTTTAACAGACGAAACGTGCTACTCATGGGTCTTCGATTCCCGTTGCTTAAGGCGTGCATTGAGTCGATCAATCTGTCGATCGAGTGCCGTCAGTCGAGCGCGCTGGGCGTCAAACTCATCTTCGGTAATGAGTGTCTTCTGCTCGGCTCGCAAAAAATCAGTCGCTTGGCGTTTCAGCGATTCGCGTGAGGTCAACCATTGACTGCGCGCTGTTTTTAAC
>CAJXXD010000025.1 GCA_913062835.1 uncultured Gammaproteobacteria bacterium | reverse complement strand
TGGTAGACACGCTATCTTGAGGGGGTAGTGAGCAATGCTCGTGCCGGTTCAAGTCCGGCCTTCGGCACCATTTTTCCCCGCGGGATCCCGCTCGCAAAACAGTCAGCGAATCGTTAATCTCTCGATGCTGTCTTGTACGGAGTGCTCATGGCAAAACCAGGAAACCAGGGCTTGACCCGGGTGATTAAAGCGGCTGGGTATTCTGCCAAAGGATTTAAAGCGGCTTGGAAGTACGAGTCGGCGTTTCGGCAAGAAGTCGTTCTGACCTGCGCACTGACTCCATTTGCTTTTTGGCTCGGCCGATCGCCTGTTGAAGTCGCGCTTTTAGTCGCGACATTGCTCGGTGTCGTCATTGTGGAATTGCTGAATTCTGCGGTCGAGGCGGTCGTGGATCGAGTCGGTGATGAGCCCCATACGCTGTCAGGTCGTGCCAAAGATTTGGGTTCCGCGGCTGTCTTTGTGGCGCTATGTCTTACAGTCATCGTGTGGGGTGCGGTGTTGTTTGATCGATTGAGTTAGTCAATATGGACGTCTATCAGGTATTAGACCCTTCCCCCGTTGAATTGGAATCCACCTCTGCATAGACTCAGTAGCCGGTTCGAAACCGGGTGATTCATAAAAATAGAAAATCCCAAGGAGGTCAGTCTATGTTGACCATCAAGCGTCTCGGTCGACGCAGTTTTGAAGTATTCAGAGACGGTACGCCCGTAGGGATCGTTCGTTTCCTAAAAGGGCTTCAGCAATGGAGCTTCCGTCCGTACCCAGAGCCAGGCAGAGAGACTGAAGCCGTTGAACGGCGTGACAGTGTGCTTCGCAATTTACTGTGTGGCCCGGGAGAGCGCTGTACCGTCGATCGGAGCCTTCACGCTTAGTCATTGATTTTTGGGCTATCCCTCGTCATACTACGGCCACTTTTGACGAGGGGGCCTTGATGAAGCTGCGTTTCATCGATGGCAGTGAAAAGTGAATACGCAGGCCGAGACCCCATTTTGGGGTTTTTTCATTTTTGGCAGATCAAAAAATGACACCGAAGCAACAACAACTTTTTGACATGCTTGCCCCAACTGTTCGGGCCGAGGGTCTTGAGTTGTGGGCGATCGAAATCATCGGGCGAGCCAATCGTGCGACGCTTCGGTTGGTGATTGATCACCCAGAACGGCCGGTTAGTGTTGAAGACTGCGAGACGGTCAGCCGGCAGGTATCCCGTATTTTGGATGTCGAGGATCCATTGCCGGAGCGATACACCTTAGAAGTATCGTCGCCTGGAATTGAGCGGTCGCTGCATGAGTTGTCGCACTTTGAGCGGTTTATCGGCTATTTGGCGAAGATCAAACTGAAAGTCCCCTTCGAGCGGAGAAAGAATTTCACTGGCGTGATCGTCAGTGTTGAAAATCAGTCGGTGTGTATACAGCAAGACGAAACCGAATATGAGTTTCCGATTGAGCACATCGAGCGTGGACAATTGATCGTGGCAGATGTCACAGAGGCAGGCGGAAGCAAGCATGGGAAGTAAGGAAATTCTTCAGGTCGTTGAGCTTTTTTCAAATGAAAAAGGCATTCCGAAGAGCGTGGTTTTTGAAGCGATGGAACAGGCATTGGCCACGGCGACTCGTAAGCGTTATGAGGACGAAGAGGCCGATATCCGGGTCACCATCGATCGTGCGACTGGCGAGTACGAAACTTTCCGCCGTTGGGTTGTCGTGCCAGATGATCATTTGGCCATTTTGGGTTCTGAGTTAACCACTGAAGAAGCACATGAGATTGATCCTGCATTAAACGTGGGTGATGTGCGGGAGATCCCAGTGGAGTCGGTTGAGTTTGGCCGGATCGAGGCGCAAACGGCCAAGCAAGTCATCGTTCAGAAAGTGCGTGAAGCAGAACGTGAGAAAGTTGTGGCTGACTATGAAAGTCGCCTGCATACATTGATCAATGGCTCGGTCAAGAAAGTGACTCGAGATGCGATCATTGTGGATTTGGGTGGCTCTGCTGAAGCCTTATTGCCGCGTGAAAATCTGATTGGCCGTGAAATTTTTCGCGTTAACGACCGTATCCGCGCCATCTTGTACGAGATTCGTGCAGAGGGTCGCGGTCCGCAATTGATCTTGTCCCGGAAAGCACCGGAGTTCCTGATCGAATTGTTCAAGATCGAAGTGCCTGAGATTGCTGAGGAAACCATCGAGATCCGAGGTGCCGCGCGTGACCCAGGACTTCGTGCAAAGATCGCGGTTAAGACCAATGATGGTCGAATCGATCCCGTCGGCGCATGCGTCGGTATGCGCGGTTCGCGTGTCCAAGCGGTCTCTAACGAATTGAATGGTGAGCGAGTCGATATCGTCTTGTGGGACGACAATCCTGCGCAGTTGGTGATAAATGCCATGGCACCAGCTGAAGTCTCATCGATTGTGATGGATGAAGACAATCGCTCAATGGATGTGGCTGTCACAGAGGACAATCTTGCCCAAGCGATTGGCCGGGGCGGGCAGAACGTGCGCTTAGCGTCGGAGCTGACTGGCTGGAAGCTCAACGTGATGAGTGAAGAGCAAGCGGAAGAGCGCCAAGAGGCTGAAGCTGAGAAGATTCTCAATATGTTTATGGTTCGTTTGGATGTGGACGGAGAATTGGCTCAGGTGTTAGTGGACGAAGGCTTCACCTCCGTTGACGAAGTGGCCTATGTGCCTCTGGACGAGATGTTGGCGATCGACGGATTTGATGAAGATCTGGTTGAGACACTGCGTGCGCGAGCGCGGGACGTGTTATTAACAGCCGCGCTTGCAGGCGATGAGTCGCGCGAGCCGCAGGACGATCTGTTGACCATGGAAGGCATGACACCTGGACTTGCGTACCAATTGGCGGATCGCGGCGTGTGCTCAATGGAAGATTTAGCAGAACTGTCAGTGGATGAGCTGACGGAAATTGACGGCGTAGACGAAGCGTCGGCAGCTGCTCTGATTATGAAGGCGCGCGAACCTTGGTTCGCCACGGATGACGTAGACGCCGAAACACCTAGCGAACAGGAGTAAATTTTGTCGCAATCGACCGTAAAACAGCTGGCATCTTTAGTTGGGATATCCGCTGAACAACTGCTTTCCCAGATGTCCGATGCGGGCATTTCGAAAAGCTCAACCGATGACGTAGTCACGGATGAGGAAAAGCAGGCATTGTTGGCACATATTCGCTCAGGCCAAACGCGTGTAGCGACGGAGCCGGCTAAGGTAACCCTGCGCCGTAAGTCCACCTCAACTGTGAAAACAGGATCTGGGGCAGTGAATATCGAAGTCCGTAAGAAGCGGACGTATGTTCACCGTGATACTACTGCAGAAGCTGAGAAACAGCGGCAGTTAGAAGAGGCGCGTGAGCGAGAGCTCAAAGAAGCTGAGGCGCAAGCACAGGCCGATGCGGCTGCCAAAGAGGCCGCGGCAGCAGAGCCTGAGAGTACGCCGGCGGCTGAAGTGCCTGTTGATCTGCCTCCAGTCGATGTGGTGCCGGTGGATGTGTTGCCTGAACCCGTTAAAGAAGGGGATGGCAAGCGGCATAAAAAAGAAACGCATGCCCGTCGCGAGCGTGATAACGACGACGGTCCTCGGCGCCATGGCAAGCCGACCGGCAAGCGGGATGAAAAGCGCACCGTGGATTTGGCCGACGATGGTCGGGGTCCAAAGATGCGTGGCAAACGCAAGCCAGGTAAGGCTGCAGAAGAGCTGTCCTCGCACCGCTTTGAAAAGCCGGCTGCCCCGATTATCCGTGAGGTGAAAATCTCAGGGCCGGTGACTGTGGCTGAATTGGCCAGTCAAATGGCCGTGAAGTCCGGCGAACTGATCAAAGTACTTATGAAAATGGGCGTGATGGCGACCATTAACCAAGTACTCGACGAAGACACCGCAGTATTGGTCGTCGAAGAAATGGGCCACAAGATTGAGGTCGTTGCCGATGATGCGCTCGAGCAGTCGGTAAAAATCGAATTCGACGAAGTCAAAGGTGAGAAAAAGGCACGAGCCCCGGTGGTGACCGTCATGGGTCACGTGGACCACGGCAAGACATCTTTATTGGATCGGATCCGGAAAGCGCGCGTCGCTGCAGGCGAAGCGGGCGGTATCACGCAGCATATTGGTGCTTATCATGTGAATACCGACAACGGCATGATCACTTTTATTGACACACCAGGCCACGCGGCCTTCACCAGCATGCGCGCTCGCGGTGCTCAGGTGACCGACGTCGTGATCTTGGTTGTGGCAGCCGATGACGGTGTGATGCCGCAGACGGAAGAGGCTGTTCAGCACGCGAAAGCAGCAGGCGTCCCCTTGGTGGTTGCGATTAACAAAATCGACAAAGCCGAAGCCGATCCAGACCGTGTGAAAAATGAGTTGGCCAGCAGGGATGTGATTCCAGAAGATTGGGGCGGTGATACGCAGTTCATCCCAGTGAGCGCTCATTCCGGTCAGGGTATCGACAGTCTGTTGGATGCGATTCTGCTTCAGGCGGAATTGCTCGAACTCTCTGCCGTGCACGAGGGACCTGCCCGTGGAGCTGTAATTGAGTCCCGTCTTGATCGCGGTCGCGGTCCGGTGGCTACGGTGTTGGTTCAAAACGGTTTATTGAAGGTGGGTGATGCCATCTTGGTGGGTGAACAGGTCGGACGAGTTCGTGCGCTGGTCGATGAGAATGGTAAGCAAACCAAAGAGGCTGGCCCATCAATCCCAGTTGAAATTCTAGGTCTGTCTGGAACGCCCGACGCCGGCGATGAACTCTTGGTACTCGAGAGTGAGCGGAAGGCAAGAGAGGTGGCTGAGTTCCGTGCCACACGGTCTCGCGAAAACGAGCACAAGCGTCAGCAAGCGGCCAAGTTGGATCAAATGTTTGCCAATATGGAAGCGGGCGAAGTCGCCAACCTCAACTTGGTATTGAAGACAGACGTACGCGGCACATTAGAAGCCCTGTCCGCGGCTCTCCTGAAACTTGCGACGGATGAGGTTCGGGTGAACATCATCGCGTCAGGTGTGGGCGGTATCACAGAGTCTGATGCGACGCTCGCATCCAGTACGGGTGCGACCATTATGGGCTTTAACGTGCGGGCCGATGCTGGTGCGCGCCAAGTGATCGAGCGCGACGGCGTTGAACTTCGCTATTACAGTGTGATTTACGACATCGTCGACGACGTCAAAGCGGCAATGTCGGGCCTCTTGGCACCCGAGCTTCGTGAAGAGATTGTCGGGGTGGCAGAGGTTCGTGATGTGTTTAATTCACCCAAATTCGGTCAGATTGCCGGATGTATGGTGGTTGAGGGCATCGTGTACCGAAACAAGAAAATCCGCGTATTACGAGACAACGTGGTGATCTACGAAGGTGAGCTCGAGTCACTGCGCCGCTTCAAAGACGACGTCGCTGAGGTACGTAACGGGACTGAATGTGGTATCGGTGTAAAGAATTACACAGATGTCCGTCCCGGCGACAAAATCGAAGTGTTCGATGTGCGTGAAGTGGCTCGTCAGATCTAATGCCTGCTGAGTTCAGTCGCACACAACGCCTGGGTGAGCAAATCCAAAGAGATTTGGCGATGCTCATCCAGCGTGAACTCAAAGACCCTCGGTTGGGCATGATTACCGTGAACTTCGTGGAGTTATCCAAGGATTTAGCCTACGCGGACGTGAACGTCACCGTGCTGGTGGCAGATGATAGCGAAGAAAAAATCGTTCAAAGCATGACTGTGTTGAACGAGGCGAAAACTTTTCTTCGAACCTTGCTCGGTCGCGGGTTAAAGATCCGAAAAGTGCCGCATTTAAGATTTCACTACGATGACTCATTAAAGCGCGGTGCTCATATCAATGCCTTGATTCATCAGGCGCTTAAAAACACCCCGGACGAATAATGGCGAGGCGCAAAAAAGGGCGTCCTCTGCATGGCATCTTGGTGGTCGATAAGCCCAGAGGTATTTCCTCGTCCTTTGTCGTCAATCGACTCAAGCGCAGACTCAATGCACAAAAAGCAGGTCATACCGGAGCGCTGGATCCTATGGCAACCGGTGTCTTGCCAGTGGTGCTGGGCGAAGCGAGTAAGTATAGCCAATATGGTTTGGATGCTGATAAGGCCTACGAGGCCACGATCCAGTTTGGCCAGGCCACCAGTACTCTCGACGCTGACGGCGAGGTCATCGAAGAAGTGTTGGTTCAACCGTTCGACGCCGAAAGAATCGAGATCGCCTTAGCCCGTCATCGCGGCGCTATTGAGCAATTGCCACCCCTTGTCTCAGCGCTCAAGCAGGACGGCCGCCGTTGGTACGATTTGGCGCGTCAGGGTGTTGAGATTGAGCGCACGCCACGGCCGGTGGAGATATACGAGCTGACGCTAACGCACTACGATGCCGCCTCACACACGCTGTCTTGTTTTGTTCGGTGTTCTAAAGGCACTTATATCCGAAGCCTAGCCGAGTCGATCGCGAAGGCGTTAGGTACGCTGGGTCATTTGTCTGCGCTCCGCCGGGTGGATGCCGGGGGTTTGACGTTGGCTCACGCCCATACCTTGGCTGATTGTGAAGCACGCTTAGAGTTTGATGAGGCCGGTTGCGATGCCTGGATGCTCCCGATCGATGGCTTGGTTGCTCATTTTCCGAAGATAGAATTTGACGCAAATGACTGCATGACATTGATTCATGGGCAAAAACTTCTCGGTCGAGGCCAAGAGTTATGCCATACTATGCGCGCGTATTTGCAGGGCGGTGGATTTATTGGACTGGTATCAGCTGATGAGTCTGGAACCATCCGCGCGAAACGCATGTTATCTCCGGTCGCTGCTGGCATGCGTGGCGATGCGGGATTTGGGCCGTTAGGGTCGGGCATGCCAGACAAGGAGTGAAAACATGGCTCTATCAGTTGAGCAAAAAGCGAACATCGTTGAAAAATTTGGCCGCGGCGAAAACGACACAGGATCACCTGAGGTGCAAGTGGCGTTGTTGACTGCCAATATCGAAGCGCTGCAGGGGCACTTTAAAAAGAACATCCATGACCACCATAGCCGTCGTGGTTTGATTCGGATGGTGAACCAGCGTCGTAAGTTGCTTGATTACTTGAAGTCGAAAGATCTGAACAGATATGCCGCTCTGATCAAGGAGCTTGGTCTGCGCCGCTAATCGGTTCAAAAACAAGAACGGCCCTTCGGGGCCGTTCTTGCGTTTTAGCTGGATGGGATCCAGCGTGTTGGAAGTAGGAAATAATGGAAAAGCAAATCGTACAATTTCAGTTCGGCGGGCAGGATGTCACGCTGGAAACCGGTGCCATTGCGCGCCAAGCCACAGGTGCTGTGGTCATTACTATGGGGGATACACAGATCCTCGCTACCGTGGTTGGCGCCAAGAACGTCAAGCCCGGTCAGAATTTCTTCCCACTGTCAGTGCACTATCAGGAAAAGACCTATGCGGCTGGGAAAATCCCAGGCGGCTATTTCAAGCGTGAAGGGCGTCCAACCGAAAAAGAAACACTGACATCGCGACTCATTGATCGTCCGATTCGTCCTCTGTTCCCAGATGGGTTCATGAACGAAGTTCAGGTGGTTCTGACTGTGATGTCTGCCTCAAAGACTCACGATGCGGATATCGCAGGCATGTTGGGTGCGTCAGCCGCATTGGCGATTTCAGGCATTCCCTTCAATGGTCCGCTAGGCGCGGCCCGTGTTGGCTTCTCTGAAGACGGTCAGTACATGTTGAACCCCTCGTTTGAGCAGCTGTCGGACTCACGTCTCGACATGGTGGTCGCAGGTACGAAAGACGCGGTATTGATGGTGGAATCTGAAGCGGACGAGCTGACCGAAGACCAGATGTTGGGTGCGGTGATGTTTGCGCACCGCGAATTCCAAGTGGCGGTTGATGCGATTGCTGATTTCCAAGCGAAGTTTGGTAAAGAAGCCTGGTCTTGGGAGCCTCCTGCCATTGACGAAGCGCTTTTAGATCAGATCAAAGCGGACTATCAGCCACGCATCGTTGAGGCGTACCAAATTTCTGAAAAGATGGTGCGGTACACCGCGTTGGGTGAAATTCGTAGCGAAGCGATTGCTGCGTTAGGTGGCGCCGAGGGCGAGAAGGCGGAAGCCGTATCTGAGTTATTCAGCAAGGTCGAGAAAGACGTGGTTCGGGGTCGTGTGATTCAAGGTCTACCTCGTATTGACGGCCGTGATCAGAAAACAGTGCGCCCGATTCATTGCGAAGTCGGCAAACTGAAGCGTGCACATGGATCGGCTGTCTTTACCCGCGGTGAGACACAGGCCATCGTTGTGACTACCTTGGGTGCTCTGAAAGAAGCACAAATCATCGACAGCCTGACGGGTGATGAAAAAGACACCTTCATGTTGCACTACAACTTCCCTCCTTACAGTGTGGGCGAAGCCGGCATGATGTCAGGCCCTAAGCGTCGCGAAATTGGTCACGGCCGTCTTGCGCGCCGTGGTGTTTATGCCATGTTGCCCGATGAAGAAACCTTCCCATATACCATTCGGGTCGTTAGTGAGATCACCGAATCTAACGGATCCTCTTCAATGGCTTCCGTCTGTGGTGCCTCTATGGCCTTGATGGATGCAGGTGTGCCAATTAAAAAGCCAGTTTCTGGTGTGGCAATGGGATTAGTAATGGATAAAGAAACAGGTAAATATGTAATTTTAACAGATATTCAAGGTCAAGAAGATTTTGCAGGTGATATGGATTTCAAAGTATGTGGTACAAAAGATGGTATTACAGCCCTTCAAATGGATATTAAACTAAAAGGCCTAGACATCGAACTTATGAAAGAAGCTTTACAAAAAGGCCACGACGCCAGAATGAGTATTTTAAATGATATGCTTAAAACTATAGACAAGCCACGTGATGAGCTTTCAGAACATGCACCTATGCTTATGACTATCAAAGTTGGTCCTGAATTTATTGGTGCAATTATTGGTAAAGGTGGTGAAGTGATTCAAGGTATACAAGAAGAGACTGGTGCTGAAATTTCAATCGATGATGACGGTTTGGTAACAATAACTGCCGAAGGTCAAGCTTCGGGTGAAGCTGCAATCGCTATGATAGAGCAAATAACTATGGTACCAGAACCTGGTGAAGTTTATGACTCAAAAGTTGTAAATATTTTAGACTTTGGTGCTTTTGTAGAGATTGCACCAGGCAAACAAGGCTTAGTTCATATTTCAGAGCTTGCGCCGCACAGGGTTGAAAAGGTTACAGAT